>JABMPO010000346.1 GCA_013203015.1 Fidelibacterota bacterium | reverse complement strand
GAACTGAAAGTGGAGCAGGACGCCACCGGCCAGTGGTTGGCTCAATGCATCGTGGATGTCTGAATAAATTACACAGCGTTGGCTATGGTCTTCTGCTTATGTATGTTAGTTAATTATTTTAAGGGTATAGATATCTTTCAGCAATTGTTCTATCACATCTCGATCAGCATCTTCAACCAATGCCCCTACCATTCTCGGATTGTACGGTAGAAGTTTTTGGGCGAAATTGGGCTTTACATCTTCCTTTGCGAGGAGTATAAAGCCGTGTATATGCTTCTGAACTTCGATCATAGAACTCTCAATCAATAATTCATAACCTTTCCTGTCTGTGATTCGATCAGAATAGAAATAATAGCCAGAATAATGGAAGAACCCCTCTTCTTCATATAAGTTCAGATAGTAGTTATAGCGAGCATCAAAGCTCTTGATTGCCAAGTAGGAGTATCCGAAATAAAACACTTTGAACCTTTTCATGCTGATATTAAAGAACATGTTATCAAGGGTTTTTACTTTTATGCGTTTTGAGACACCTACTATCTCAAACCACATTGTTAAATCCCAAATTGAGCCTGGTGTCAAATCCTTAAATGTTTTCCAATCAAACGCAAGATGACGAATATCTGTGTAAGAATACTGTTTTCCTTTGTAGGTAAAATAATCACGGTACAGAACTAGTCCTCGAATCTTGAGCGGAGAGAGGTCGTTGGGTGTTTCGATTACTTCTGGTATTTTCATGTATTACTCCAAGATTATTGCAAACAAAGCAGTTAATGCACCAATGATGCCTATCACAACTGATCCGATCTGAATCAATAGAATTGATTTGTCATGCCTTTCTTGCCGAAGCAACGATTGTAATACAGAGATGCCCTTTGCTGTGAGTACCTTTCGATTCGGATAAACATGCTCACAATTTTGCCAATGATCATTATCCGTTGGGGTGGGCACAAAATTTGAGTTTGCTAACCCGATTAAATATTCTGTCATTAATATATCGATATCCTCTTGTAAACACTGTTCCTCAAATGCGCAAATGCTTGAGATTTCTGCTCTCATTTCTCGATCGGTAACTCCTTTAATCTTATTTTTAAAATTTTTACGTATCTTTCTACATCTAGCTTGAAATAACCTGATCTTAAACATCACTATACAATACCTAATCATAATCCACCTATTGCACTTTCGCTTGAGTTACGCCTAAAAACCGCAACGTTTTGCTGATATTTCGTCTATTCATTTTAATCATTGTATAGCACTACTCCTCAGTCATGGCAGATTTAAGAACTTGTTACCCTGAGTTACTATATGATACTCCGTATATTAGTGACTCTTATTTCGATAGACATTTTAATTTGTGAAAGTTGCTTTTACTCTTTTTGATACAAACATATACGGAACCCAAATAACAACCATAATCACTGAATGCATAAGCTCCTTTATGGTATTAGGATTAAATATTGGCTCGCTGGGAAGAACCAGTTTTATTACAAAGGCATCTGCAATAACGAAAACCAAACTAACAACTGCTAAACTAACGTACCATTTTGGAAAATCTCTACTCCTAGTGAAAAACTTGTATGCTATATATAACCAAGCCAATATAAGTCCGCTGTTAAACAGCATTTCTCCAATGATGAGTGGTGCCCACAGTGGACTATATACTTCACTTCCTTGAGTTGTTAGAACCTCCCACATGCCCGTTGAAAATATTTCAGGATATGTCGTCATGATTAGCATAATGATCCTGATTGGAGTAATGACTATCCCAATAGCCAACAACATCAACCATCCACCGATTCCTTCAAAATATTTTTCTTCGTTCATTGGCTATCCTTTGGATTGTCTGACGGCGTGAGGCAACCATCCAACAGCATCGGTATTTGATTTCTAATTCCTCATATCAGCGTTATGTCATTGAATAACTCTATTATCCCATCCTAAAAGTATAATTCGTATTAGGTTTGTGGAATTTATGCAGTGGTGGGATTACTTTTCATAAAAATCGTAACTACTGTGAATTTGTAAACGTTTACAACCCAGAGTACTGTAACCAGTGGAGCCCCACGGCTTCAGCTACGCACTTCCAAGACTAAATTGCATAAAAAAGCACCGACTGTCATTTCGATTCCCGATTGGGATTGGGATGAGAAATCTGCATTAGTTTTGTATTGATGTTTATTAATCCAGCAATTAGCAGGTATTCGAAAACTTTGCGAAAGTTTGAAACTTTCGCAAAGTTAATTATTGGATGGTACAATTGTATCCCCGATTTCTCCTCGTCCCGTAAACGGGGCTTACTTAAACGACAAATGCGGGAGAAACCGTTAAAACGGTTACATATTATTGGCATTTCAAAACCCACGGTTAAAACCGTGGGCTGTTATCCTGATCAGTATAAATATATTATCAATAGCCCACGACCAGAGGCCCTGGTTTTCTCCATATCGGGATAAACCCACCCGTCTTCCGTTGAAGCGGAATCCACTCCTCCGAGGAGGGGAATTTGTGGGTGTATTTTGAAGGATGTTGGGAAAGAATTCAAAAATAAATTGCATCCGACCGGTTTTCAATGTAGCTATCAATGTGGATATTAAGCATCTTAAACAACTTTCCGAATTTGAATGGCAGGTTAATCCCAACAGTAACCGAACGCTACCCGGAATTATCTATGCTGATTTAGCGTTGATTCGTGATATGGATGATAAAGTCCGCCAGCAATTAACCAATGTTACGGCCTTACCGGGACTTGTAAAAACGGCCTGGGCCATGCCCGATGCCCACTGGGGTTACGGCTTTCCAATTGGCGGTGTTGCGGCGTTTGATCCTGAACCAGGGGGTGTCATATCAGCCGGCGGGGTCGGCTTCGATATTGCCTGCGGTGTACGCACTTTACATACTGGTTTGACGGCCAAGGATATTCAACCGCTGAAAAAACAAATCGCAGATCAATTGGCCAATCTGATCCCTGCGGGGGTAGGCAGCCGCGGCAAGATTCATTTGGACAATCGGCAAATGGATAAAATGTTGACTGGTGGCGCCCATTGGGCCGTGAAGAATGGCTATGGTAAGCAAGTTGATCTTGACTTCATCGAGGAAAATGGACAGATGACCGGCGCCGACCCGGCTGCGGTATCGCAGAAGGCCAAGGACCGCCAGCGCGAGGAAATGGGCACTCTGGGTTCCGGTAACCACTATCTTGAGATTCAACTGGTGGATGAAATCTACAATCAGGAAATCGCCACTATTTTTGGTATCGCCATGGGCGATATTAAAATCAGTATCCACTGTGGATCGCGAGGGTTGGGTCACCAGATTGGCACCGAATTTCTGCGACGCATGGTGACAGAAGCAGCGCGCCATAAGTTGAACTTGCCAGATCGCGAACTGGCCTGCGCACCGATCAAATCTGACCTGGGGCAAGAATATCTGGCAGCAATGAACGGCGGTATCAATTGTGCCCTGGCTAACCGCCAGATCCTCACCCACCTGACCCGAAGCCTATTTTCCCAATTATTTCCCGGAACTGAATTGACCTTGCTGTATGATGTCTCCCACAACACCTGCAAAAAGGAATATCACAAAATCGGGGGTAAAGAAAAATTACTTTATATACATCGCAAAGGAGCCACGCGCGCCTTTGGTCCCGGTCATCCCGACCTGCCGGAAAGATACCGGTCTGTGGGTCAACCGGTGCTGATCGGTGGTACCATGGGCACCGCTTCATACATTTTAGCCGGCACCAGTGAAAGTGAAGCCCGGGCTTTTTCATCTTCCTGCCACGGTGCTGGCCGGGTTATGAGCCGTACCAAAGCTAAAAAGATCTGGCAGGGACATCAGGTAATCAGGGAGCTTGCCGGGGCCGGAATTGAAGTTCGCAGTCCCTCCTATCGCGGTGTGGCCGAAGAAGCGCCGGGCGCCTACAAAGATGTGAATGCTGTGGTGGACGTGACCGAACGGGCAGGATTATCAAATAAAGTGGCGCGACTGGTGCCGCTTATTGTCATTAAAGGTTAGGATGATCGGCAAGGAAAATTAATGCAGGATATCCGCTGGGGGATCATCGGTTGTGGGGACGTCTGCGAAATCAAGAGTGGTCCCGGTTTCCAACAGGCGGAAGGATCGCAACTGGTGGCGGTAATGCGCCGGAACGCGGGGCTGGCTGAGGATTTTGCCCGGCGACATGACGTGCCGCGCTGGTATAATTCGGCTATTGATTTGATCAATGACCCCAACGTGGATGCTGTGTATATCGCCACACCGCCGCGTTATCATTGTGAATATACACTGCTGGTTGCTGCTGCCGGAAAACCGATTTATGTAGAAAAACCAATGGCAATGAATTATGACGAATGTATTACAATGATGGCAGCCTGTCGACAATCCAACGTACCTCTATTTGTAGCATATTACCGCCGTGCACTACCCCGGTTTATTAAGATCAAACAATTAGTTGATTCCAACTTGATCGGTGAAATCGAACATGTAGAAACAATCTACCGGTGTCCATCAAAATCAGAAGATACCCTGATACCTGTACCCTGGCGCCTGAATTCTGAGAAATCACCCGGCGGTTATTTTGGTGATCTGGCTCCCCATGCAATCGACATTCTCCAGTTTCTGATTGGTGACATCACCAATTGCCAGGGACGCAGTTGGAATGAAGCCAGGTTATACCCAGCCGTTGATAATGTAACCGCAGCATTCCAATTTGAAAACGGTATCAATGGCACGGGAAAATGGAGCTTTAATGCCTTAGGCAAAATTGATCAAACCACTATTTTAGGTTCGAATGGACAACTGGTTTTTTCCATATTTGGCGAAAGTCCAATCGAGTTGACCAGCAACTCCGGGACTGATCAATTCACAGTTGCCAATCCGGTCACAATCCAGCAACCGTTGATACAATCAATTGTTGATGAATTACGAGGGCAAGGGAAATGTCTCAGCAGCGGGCGGACAGTCGCTCGCACCAACTGGGTAATGGATCGTGTCCTAATGTATCAATTAAAGATGGTAACCAGTTAAATTAGCGTATATTTTTTCCCACCACAATCCGGATTATTTGAATGAAATTGAATTACTCACTAATTGGAATGGATATCGGCGGTACTAACGCCCGAGTAGGATTGGTTGAAAAAGGTGGAATTACCAAACTCGAATCGGTGCCAATCAAAGCTCAGGGCACGGTCGATGAGGTGCTGGAGCAGATCATTGGTTTAATCGAGCAAGTGCGAATCCCGGATGCTAAAGCGATAGGGATCGCTTTCCCCTCCATAATGGATGTTGAAGCAGGTATCGTATATGACGTCCAGAATATCCCGGCCTGGAAAGAAGTGCATTTAAAAGATATCCTGGAAAAACGCTTCAACCTGCCAGTGCGAATTAACAATGATGCCAATTGCTTTGCACTTGGTGAATATTATTTCGGCCAGAACGAAAAATATCCCAACCTGGTGGGACTTATTGTTGGTACCGGATTAGGGGCTGGCATAGTCATCGACGGGAAAATATACAGTGGTGCCAATGGTGGTGCCGGTGAATTTGGAATGACTCCCTACCGTGATAAAAATCTGGAGTATTATTGCAGCGGACAATTCTTCGTGAATCATGGCAATATGGAAGGTGCTAAATTAATGCAACTTGCTAAGGACGGGGATAAAGAAGCGCAGGCGGTATTCAATGTATTTGGTCACCATTTTGCCCAAGCGATCAAGACAATCCAATATGCCATTGATCCGGATATCATAATTCTGGGCGGATCGGTGCGAAAATCCTTTTCTCATTTTAAAGCTGCGATGGAGAAAGAACTGGACAATTTCGCTTTCCCACACACCCGATCCCGTATCAAAATTGCCATTTCAGATGATGATTATATCGCGATTCTGGGGGCAGCGGCTTTGAATATTTCTTAGTTATTCAGGTAAAACTCTAATCGCAGAATAAAATAACATGATCATTTCAAATCGGGCGCAAAACATAACACCTTTCATCGTCATGGACGTACTTGATCGTGCGCATGCCATGGAGCAGGCTGGCATCGATGTAATTCACCTTGAAGTGGGTGAACCTGATTTTGACACACCGGCGGTGGTAAATAAAGCCATCTGTCAAGCCTTGCAAGATGGCCATACTCACTATACGCACAGCCTTGGAAACCGCGAACTTCGCGAATCAATCTGCCGCCATTATCATACTACTTACGGCGTAAATGTGGATCCTGACCAGGTGGTTGTAACCTCCGGGACATCACCAGCCCTGTTTCTGGTATTCGCTGCCCTGCTTGAACAAAGTGACGAAGTTATAATATCCGATCCTCACTATCCCTGTTATTCAAATGTCATCAGCTTTGTCGGGGGCACACCGGTAAAAATACCGGTGTATGAAGAAGATGGATTTCAATATCGGCCAGCAGCAATCCGGGAAAAGATCAGTAGTCGAACCAAAGCAATTATCATAAACTCCCCTTCAAACCCCACCGGGAATTTGCTTTCTGCCTCACGGATGGGTGAGATCGCCAGGCTTTCACCATTGATAATTTCCGACGAAATTTATCACGGCCTGGTTTACGAAGGTAAAGAACACACAATTCTTGAATATACCGGTAACGCAATTGTATTAAATGGGTTCTCCAAACAATATGCCATGACCGGTCTGCGTTTGGGTTACCTGATTGCTCCCAAACCATTTATTCGCCCAATTCAAAAGATTCAACAGAATTTTTTCATTTCCGCTAATTCGGCGGTACAGATTGCCGGCATCACAGCCCTGGAAAAAACTCAGTCCGATGTGACAAATATGCGCAACACTTATAATAAGAGACGAAAATATATGATTGATCGTCTCAAATCAATGGGGTTGGGAATTACCGTGGTGCCGACCGGTGCTTTTTATGTATTTGCCAACGCGCAGCATATTTCCAATGATTCATACAAACTGGCTTTTGATATTCTGGAAAATGCCCATGTCGGTGTTACACCCGGGATCGATTTTGGCGAAAATGGCGAAGGTTATCTGCGATTCACCTATGCCAATTCCATAGAAAATATTGCCGAAGGACTGGATCGCGTGGAACGATACCTGTCAAAAATTTGAATTTCCTATTCTGATGTCAACAGATAACAAATTATGAACCCGATTATCAAACCAACGCTCCTGATAGACGAAGATCGTGCCAAATCGAATATCAGACATATGGCCGCTAAAGCCCGACAGAATGATCTTAGCTTTCGCCCTCATTTCAAGACCCATCAATCG
>JABMPO010000345.1 GCA_013203015.1 Fidelibacterota bacterium | reverse complement strand
CTGAGCCCGCAATTCTTTTTCAATATCTGCTTCAGTTGGATTATTGGCATGGAAAGTAGCCCGGGAGGGAAAAAAATATCCGCAAGAGTCTACCAGACTGGGTACGGCTTTCATACCGAGTACCGGTCCCCAGCGATAGTTTTTCCATTCGGCATTAAGGGTCAGGTGAATGCCAACTGCAACCTGGGGATTATCCTTCAGCAATTCAACTGCTTCCTGGTACCAGGGACAGGTGAACATAACCGAGGCGGAAAAGGGCAAATTGGTTTGAATCATTTCCGCCAGAGCTAAATTAACTGAATGTGACATTCCAATATCATCACAGCGGATCAATAATTCGGGCTTACCTTCTTGACTGATCGCGCAAATAGATAATGTGATAATAAATAACAGGGCTTGGATTAGCGATTTTCTCATTTTATCCGCCTTTGTAGAATACCCCGGGTAGGACCGGGAATGAACTAATTGGCACACAGCTCAGTAGTTACCTGCGGCCTTAATTTCCTCATATCCTCCAGCATTGGTAACCTTAGTGTATCCCAAATCCAGTAAAGTGATCTTGGCTTTTTCAGACCGTCCGCCCCGGCGGCAGTACACAATAATTTCTTGAGATTTACAGCAGGTCGCTTCGGCAATATATTGGTCAATTATATCATAAGGAATATTTATGGCATTCTCCAAATGACCAGTATCGAATTCTGTTGCGGTTCGCACATCGATAATAATTTCCCGATGGTCATCCTTGTCCGTACTCAAAGGACATTTGCCAATGATGGCACAGGAATTTAGCGTAAACAAAATGATTAGCAATAGGACGAAAGCTAATTTTGGTTTAGCAATTGTATTTTGCAATGTTACCTCCGGTGTGTCGTGAGAATATTGTATGCTTTTGGATTAATCTGAACATAGTTTAATTTATCTAATTATCTGCTTCCTGTTTTTCCAATGCAGAAAAATATAGAGGAAGCCGGCAAACCCAATCATCATTTCCAGAAATTCTGATGACCACATTACAACCCAGTCAAAATGTTTGTCAATTGGATAATTATCATTATAATAATCAATACTGGCATGACTGGCGATAATAATAAACCATAGCCACAATACTTGCGGAACAGCAATTGGTTTAAACCGTGGAAACCAGTTAAGAGCCAGACCGATCAGTCCGCCAAACCCGAAAATTACCCGCAGTATTTCGGTTCGGCCATGTAATCCGGGAATATTGTGCAGAGTAGTTTCTCCCTGGTAATTGATTTTTTTAAATGCTGCCGGTGTTTCAAATCCAAAGAACCACTGCCCCCAGGCGATTTCTTCCATGGCTACAAACAGCAAGGCCAGCGAAAATAGCAATTGGAAAGTCCAGATCCACCAATCCAATTGGTGTTGGCGATTATAAATTGCCAGTTTTATCCCCAGAACGCCACCGGTAAATAATGAAATGAAAGTCAATAATTCCACCGGATGGTTTTCCTGCACCATCCACAAAGTGAAGTCAACCAGTCCGGGAATTATCAATCCTAGGAGGCATAGACCAAGTAATACTGCCGGAGCCCAAAAAAGAGTGCTGGATTTAATAGGCATGATAAGCTTTTTCTCCGGCCTCAATTTTTATTGAAAGAACATTCTGCGCTGGTGGCAAGGGACAGGTGGCAAACTCCGAGAAGGCGCAGGGCGGATTATAGGCTTTATTGAAATCAAGTATTGTCATTCCATCTTCGTCGGCAGCATCAGCCACCAGAAAACGTCCGGCGCCATAGGTTTCCATTCCACTGGTCTCATCAGCAAATATAATGAAATAGGTTTTGTCTTCCGGGCTCGCGATTGGTTCGAGTCGATATTCGGTGCCAGCTATTGTAAAAACCAGGATCCCGGGGGATGGACTATCATTGATTTGCCCCAGCACATTTGGAATGGGAATTGTAGTTGGTTCCGGGTGCGGTATTAGTATGGTATTTACTAGCCATGATTCATTTACCGGATAGCGCTCAATTCCTGTGAAAGAAAGCAAATTATGATTTTTACTGTCTTTGAGCCGAACCCCGTATTTCTCGCCCCGCTTGATGATATACCAGGAAAGCGTACCCAATGCTAGAATCGCGGGTTCACCTTCCGAATCGCTGGTCATTAATACCCGGCCGGTAATTAACAAACCATTATGAGTAATTACCTCATTTTCCACTGTTTCAACCCAGATCGAATCTCCCTGTCGCTGAAATGATCCCAGATACTCGGGTGTCATTTCCCCCGGAAAGACCACATCATTATCACTGGCGGATCCAAAGCTGTTTTCACCTTCATCCAACCAAAACAAACCGGCCAGACTCAACCAGCTATCGGGTTGTTTTAAACGATTGATCCGGTCCTGGTGCCAATCCCGGATTCCATTTTCATAATTTAGATTCGGTTGGGGTGGGGTGGATGCGCAGGAAAGTAAAATTAGTATCCAGCCAGAAATTAATAGTATTGTGAATTTTGGCACTCGATATCTCCAATAATTAGATCGGAGTCTACGATAGCGATAAAATAATGTCAAATGCCATTATAACTGATTCTGGCCCGAAAGAAGCGTGTAAGACTGCAATCGCCCGCCGGGTTTGTTCCTGAAGCCTCCTTTACCCAAACCAAGCTGGGTAATTAGATATGACCAAGGGTATACCCGTGGGGATCCAATTTAATCTGGCATCTGAATTAATTCTGACACCTCAAGTGAACCGCCAATGTCAAGGAAAGGGCAAGCCTGTGCAATCAATAGTGCTGCCTCCATAGAATCAGCTTCAATTATAGTGAAACCCGACATCGACATTGTGCTTCCAGTGCTAACAGTACCATCAGAGTTTACAGTGCTCGTATTCCTAACCGGGTTAGCAGGACTAACTGCTGAATCGCCCATTGATGATAGCCATTCTCTATATTTTGCGAAATGTTTTTTACCTTCCTCTGGGTTAGTTGGCTGATCACCGCCTAGATAAACAATAACATATTGGGGCATTTTATTCTCCTTATTTTGGATATTTGTTAAAACAGGGAATCTAACGCACCTGCGTTTTAGATGGTTCCCGACATAGTATCGCTTATTAATCCCCTAGGTATGTATCGGCTCTAAGCGCTTGTTATGCAGCAGCATGCTCTGATCATTCACCGTGCGATCCAGTCTAGTGAGCGGGAGATTCCTTCCGGGCAGCCTTCTGAAACAACCAGGCCGATCCGACCCACAGCGCGGCAAAGAAACCATTCAGGATCAAGATATCCCAAGGCCAAATAGGCCCTGTGGAACCCAACCCAGCGATCAGCGCGATTACAGCGACCAACGCCTGAGCGAGTGCCGTTGCGAACAGCGCATGGGACATTCCAATTGGCTCGAAGCGTGCAATGATGGCACCGATGATTACGACGACGAGGACCCCGATATACATCAAGTTGGCGGGGTTGTCCTCCGTCCCGATGATGCCAACGGCAAGGTTTATCCAGACGATGAGGAGCGCTGCCGCGAGCGTAACGCCGACAGCACTTCGGTATGCTATATTGTCCACCTTCCTTGCTGTCAGCACATACGTGAGACCAGTGCCGACCAGGAGGGCGCCGGCGACAGCGAAATCTGTCCAGTCCCAGACCACTTCATCGGTAATCTGCATCGCCAACAATGGCAGCAGCAATATGAATGCTGCCGCGAGCACAATGCCGGTGGCAGATCGGTACGCGGTATTGTTCGTCTTTATAGTTTGGTAGAATTCACTAAGTAATTTCATAATAATTAACTCTACTTATTGTGGTTATAATTAAGAATAGGCTGTCAAAGCTATCTAACGCTGTGATAACCGGATTTTGAGTGCAGTGAAAAATTCCGGTTAATCAATTTGTTAAATGTATGCTCTACGCAGTTGATGATAGTATTGAGAGCCCCATTTAAATCCATCGCCTAACTTTTGATAAATAGTCTAAATATTCTTTTCCGAATTTTTGTGACAGATAGCTCTCCTCAGGTTTCACTGCATTGAATAAAAAAAGAATAAACAGGATTGGTATTGTGAAGAATAACCAAAGCGATAACATCAAAACAGCAATCCCAAATAGTAACAGCAGTAATGAAAGGTAAAGTGGATTACGAGAAAACCGATATGCGCCACTTAATACGATGTTGACGGTCGATTTTGATGTATCGAATGGAGTCTTGTTCTTGATTAATGTAACAAATCCGCTTACTGCAAAATAAAGGGAGATAAGTATAAATGTACAACCAACAATAACACGAGGTATGGACCTACTATAATAAAGTGTACAAGGAGTTAAGCAACTTTTTAACTTGAAATAGTTGAAAGGGAGCAAAGTGGAAAATAAACGAGTAAGAAACAGTTATGATCGGGATTTTAAAGTATCAGCCATTAAGTTGATTTTGG
>JABMPO010000047.1 GCA_013203015.1 Fidelibacterota bacterium | reverse complement strand
CCAGATGAGTATGAATGTGTAAATTATTGGCGCGAGCGTAATCGACGGTGGAACGCATCAGTTCCGGGGTTACCGAAAAAGGCGAACATGGCGCCAGGGCTAGCCTGATCATTGCCCCTTCCCCATCATCATGATAAAGCTTCAGTAAGCGTTCCGTGTCGGCTTGAATTTCCGCCTCAGCCTGGACCGTGTCATCCGGTGGTAGTCCACCGTTAGATTTGCCCAGGGACATGGAACCGCGAGTGGCGTGAAAGCGCGTGCCGATTTCCCGGGCAGCAGTAATCTGAGCATCGATCAATTCGCCGGTTTCCCGAGCCGGGAACAGATACAGATGATCGGAGCTGGTGCTGCAACCCGATTTCATTAGTTCCAGCAACGCCGTTTTGGTGCTGACGGTCACTGCTTCAGCGGTGAGTTCGCGCCAGACTTCGTAATAATTAGTGAGCCAGCCGAAGAGGGATTGATTTTGCATCAGCGGGATATTGCGAGTCAGGGTCTGGTAAAAATGATGGTGAGTATTCACCAGGCCCGGCAGTACTACCATTCCACTGGCGTCGATGGTTTCATCCGCTGGTATATCGAGAATTTCCAATCCAATGGATATTATCACACCATTTTCAATCAGGATGTGTCCACCGGGTAATTCCCGACGGTCATCATCCATGGTGGCAATCAGTAACGGATTTTTAATTAGAATTTGTGACATAATTTTTATATTATTTTGTCACCCTGAGCCAGTCGAAGGGTGATATAAGAGTATGTCTTGCTTCGACAAGCTCAGCATGACATTAAGTTATTTTCTGGTCCATTTTTAAATTGCGGCAACCGGCATAGACCTTTCCAGAGCACAGCCATTTTCAATGCCGGTTCAAGTGAAACAGATTGATCATCATTCACATTCCATTCGATTCTTTCAACCACCAGTGTTTTTTTATCCAAAACAACTGTCAGCAGTTCCCCATCCCAAACTAATTTATCGCCGTTGGCCTTTAACCTGGTTTTGCCGGTAGTAAATTTATAGTCCAACCGATCAGGTTGCAGCCAGTAACTTTCAATCTGATCCGCAAAACTGGCCGCCGACAAACTGATGCGCGGCTTATCCAGATAGGGGTCACCAGCTGTAGGACAGAAAGTAGTACAGTTGCCACATTCATTGCAGAAATCGGTGATATTGGCAATCTGGGTTGGCTGATCAACGATCAATTTGCCATTATATTCAATTTTAGTTACGCCATTTTGTTGCGACACTATGGGAATGTCTATATTGACAGAATCCACCGGATAAGCCAGATTCGCCCGGTTGGGACAGACGGTGACGCAGACATCGCAGAATTCATCGCAGAAAAGGCAACGGGCGGCTTCAGCCTGGGCTTGCTCCGGCGTCAATAACGTTTTCACCGGTTGGTCATGATGAGGCGTAAATCCACTTACGGCAGATCCATAATCACGACGGGAAAAATTAATTTTTTGGACGGCAGGTGCTGCCTTTTTCTTGAGGTTAGATATATACCGGTTTTTTCCTGTGGCTTCCGAGGTAATACTCTGAGCCGCCCGTTTGCCATCGCCAACAGCGGCAACAATCGTGTAAGCACCCCGAACGGCATCTCCACCAGCATAAATGTTGGGAAGGCTAGTGGCTTGAGTTTCGGGGTCGATCTTCAGATCATCAACATCCAGAAAATCGAACGCCACTGACTGCCCTACAGCAGGAATCACATAATCAGTTTCGAAAATAAAATCACTATCGGGAATCGCAACCGGCCGAGGTCGTCCACTGGCATCTTTATCGCCCAGTTTCATTTTTTGACAGGTCATGGACAGATGATCGTTGGTTTCGGTGAGCGCAACCGGCGCGATCAATTCCCTAATTTCGATACCCTCAGCCTGGGCTGCTTCGATCTCTTCCCAGTCTGCCGGCATCTGATCGATAGTGCGGCGGTAAACGATGGTTACCTTCCCACCCTCGCCTACTAATCGAAGTGAACTGCGGGCAGCATCCATGGCAGTGTTGCCGCCACCGATAATCAGCACTTCGGATCCCGCAGGAATTGACAGGTCGTTCTTTACACCGGAGAGAAAATCTAGCGGATCCATTACCCGGGATATTTCCTCACCCGGAATATTCAACCGGCGACTGACCTGAGCACCCATTCCCAAATAGATGTAATCATTTTCCTGGTGTATACGGGCAAATTCCGCTTTATCCACCAAATGGTTGTAATTGATTTTTACTCCCAACCCGGTGATCAAATCCAAATCATTCCGAATACTATCATCACCCAAACGAAATCGGGGAATCGCCCCGGATACCATTCCGCCCAGACTCGCTTTGGATTCAAAAATTTCTACGGAAAATCCTGCCAGTGCCAGGAAATAGGCACAGGATAATCCCGAGGGGCCGCCGCCAATCACAGCGGCTTTAAATCTATTTGGAGCTATGGCTTTTGGAGAAATGCCTTTTTGCCCCCATTCAGTGGCAAAGCGCTTGATCTCACGGATCAAAAGTGGTCGATCATAGTTGATCCGCGTGCATTTGGTCTGGCAAAGATGGTCACAGACATATCCGGTAATACCTGGTAGCGGATTGGTTTTCAGAATCGTGGCATAGGCTTGATCGAATTTGCCATTGGCAGTGTGGTACATGTATTCAGGAATACCTTGATCGGTAGCGCAGGCCTCGGTGCAGGGAGCAGAAATACAATCGAATAGTGGCAGTGGTTTGGTTGTTTTCACCGATGGATAGAAAGGTGTCTGCCGCTGGTAATATTCGTCATTCAGTACCGACTGGGCATAATTATTCAGATTGGTTATGACTACTGGTTGTTTATCGCCGGGATTCCGGGCTGAAATAGCGATTAATTCATTAATAGTATTTACTGACCTATCAGTAAAGTGCTGCTGTAAATTTTCAATATATTGAGCTAAACGTCCGTAACCGCCGGGCTTCAGCAAATCGGAACAAGTGGTGATCGGTGCCAATCCACAGGCTACCAGATCAGCAATGTTGTAACAATCGGCTCCGGCACAAAATGACAGGTCCAGCGTGCCGTCAAATTCTTGCTGCAATTTCGCTGCCAGGTTCACGCTCAATGGATGCAGTGCGCGCCCGCTCAGGTAGGCCTGTGCCTCTTTTTCCGGAAACAGTTCTTTTTGGTTCAGCACTTCCAAGGTATTGGTCAGTTTCAGTCCAAATTCCACCCTGGATTCATTGGCGCTTTGCTGTAGATTACGAATGATGGTCAACGCTTGATCGTATTTCAGATCGTGTTCGAAAGCCTGATCAGGAACGTTAACATTTTTAAAACCCAAATCATTATTGAGAATTTGGCGTAATCGTTCCGGTCCCAATAAGGTTGGGTTTAGTTTCACGGCAGTGTGCAGTTTGCGTTCTTCGATTAAATAGCGGGCGATACGTTCAATTTCATCGGGGGGGCAACCATGCATGGTGGATAAAGTCACATTATCCGAGATGCGGGCAAAGATAGCTATATCTTTGACAGCAGGAAATATCGGTTCCAATAAAGTCAGCTTTTGATCAAGCAACAGCTGGCAATTTTCCATTAGATCCAGAAATTCCTGGACATTACGATTTTTAATGCCGGCCAGATCGTAACCGACGCTCATATTGAAAATAACACCGGGTCCGTTGGTTGAATCCCAACCAAAATGGTGGCGTAGCACGTGTACTAGAATCCAGGCATCCAGATATTGATCAAAAGATTGGCGGAGTTTTAATTCCTGAGACCACTCACAGTTGTAGCCTTCGTCCTGCATGTCAATGCAGGGCTTGGAAACTTCGATCTGATCCAGGGTCTGGACTGTTTTCAATTCGATGTAGCGAGCACCGGTGAGCCAGGCGGCAATGATATTCTGCGATAATTGGGTATGAGGTCCTGCAGCCACACCGATGGGTGTTTCCAGCAGTTGCCCATAGCGTTGCATTCGGAATGGACCATTAAAATTGGGTGTGAAAAACAGATCTTTACTTATGTCAAATATAGTACCCTGTTTTTCCTCAGCCAGAATCCAGCACAGCAATTTATTGATGGGATAAGTGAATAATCTATCGGACACGGTTTAATTCAACCCCTGCGGGGTTGCTGTATTATTCAAATTTAATTGTCTATTCACGTTAAACTCCTGCGGAGTTTATAAAATATATATAACTCCAATTGAACAATTCCAATGGGATTGAACACGAATCACTATCGGTGCAACCGATAGTTCCCCAACTCAACGATGACAGCGATCCTTTAATAGACTGACTGATATAACTGCCTTTTTGATTAGAGATTAATCCCGAAGGGATTGAATATAAATAACAATCGGTGTAACCGATTGCATTCCTGTGCAGCAAGGATAGTGACCCTGAAAGAGTCGAACTCAAATAATAATCACTGGTGTTGCAACCGATTGTATCTCCGCCTCCTGCATAGAGGGTCACACTTGAATAGCCCCCAACCTGCGACATATTGGTAACTAATCCCGGAGGGATTGAATATGAATAACAATCGGTGGAATCGATTGTATACCGGCGCAGTAATGATAGTGACCCTGAAGGGGTCAAACCAAATACCTATCATCAAATTTAATACTATGTTCCTTGAGCAAAACCTCGATTTCTTCGCGAAAACTCCTTTTACAATGATGTTCAATCTGATTTTTTATATAGTTGATAATGGTGTTTTTATCTTTATCGGCATAAGTAAAAGCGGCATATCCCTCCTGCCAACCTTTAAATCGAGGAAAGATATTTTCTTCTTTTAACCAAATTGAAGATGCTACTTTGATATCTTTGACTAAATCTGCGAGAGCAATAGCTGGTTTTAATCCGGTTAGTATATGAATATGATCCTCTACTCCATTAATCCGATATAGATGACATCCTTTATTATTGATTATTCCCCAAATATATTTGAATAATTTTTCTCGTTCTTCTTCTTTCAGGCACGGTACCCTGTTTTTAGTTGAAAAAATGATATGATAATATATTTGGGTATAGGTTGACATTATATATTCAACCCCTTGGGGTTGCTGTATTATTCAAATTTAATTGTCTATTCACATTAAACTCCTGCGGAGTTTATGAAATATGTATAGATACCCCCGGGTAAACCCAGGGTTCTTACCGTTATAGATTTATGTAAATCTGACCACAACAAGCGATGCAACTTATGCATCACCATGTTATGGACTTCTCTTTCATCCACGGGTAAACCCATGGTGTTCTGTTTTCGACCGAATAACCCCAATTGAACAATCTCGAAGGGATTGAATATGAATAACAATCGGTGGAACCGATTGTAAACGAACCCAGAAAAGATAACGACCCTGAAGGGGTCAAATTGACATTGTACTCGAACTGTATCATTACTTGTTTAACAGACCCGTTAACGTAAATGCTAATACATTTTTCAACACTCTACGACGATAATTACCAGTGGCACGGATATCATCAATAGGTGCTATATCCTGGTCAACCAAATCAAT
>JABMPO010000344.1 GCA_013203015.1 Fidelibacterota bacterium | reverse complement strand
TGGGGTGTTGGCGAGGATATGATGCTTGTTTTTGATGGTAAGATAATGATGGAAGATAATGATTATCATTTATATGTATGTGCAAAGATTGACTCCGGTAGTTATGAATTATCCGTCATCGCAATAGACAATAGCGACAGCGTAAAATGGAGCCAGTCACAGAATCTTGTCACATCGACCGGACATATCAAGGAAACAATCGCTATTCCTGAAGAAATATTATCATCATTTAATTTAATATTTACTGTTAAGATTCGACAGAATTCAATTGAGTTAAATAAATCATATACAGTCAGAATTGTAAATCCGGGCTTACCGGTAAGTATCAGGAATCTTGAAGAAGCTATTGATCAGCTCCAGTATCTGGCAACTGTCAAAGAAAAACAAATCTTTAAGAAGGCTCCAAAAAATCAATTAGAACAATTGCTCCGCGAATTCTGGGAAAGTAGAGACCCAACCCCTAATACCATAAAAAATGAATTGATGGATGAGTATTATAAACGTATTAGATATGCCAATGCTCAATTTTCAACATTTTTACCTGGTTGGCGTTCGGACATGGGAATGATTTTTATCATTTTTGGCCCGCCCAGTGATATCGAACGATTATACACTTCGTCAACTAGATATTCCGGTCAAAAATGGTATTATCCTAATATTAATCGTACTTTTATTTTTATTGATACAACGGGATTTGGTGACTTCAGACTTTCTACTCCATACTTGAGGCAGACTAGCTGGTGAAGATTGTTTTCATCCCAGGTGATGGTGTTGGCAACGAGATAGCTGACGAGCTTCACAAAATATGTAAGGCACTGGAAAATTATACAAATTTAATTTTTAATATTCAAAGACTGGATCTTGGGTACAAACATTATTTTGAAACCGGGCTTTTTGTACCAGAAATTGCCATTAAGGAATGTAAGCAAGCCGCCGCAGTCTGGGTCGGCCCCTTAGCTGAAAATACCCATGACGGTCAAAGGCTCAAAAAGAACATAATTAGACAATTATCAAACGGGTTGGGTATTCAATTCTTCTATCGAAAGATTACTTCTTTCAATCCAAATATTACATTATTGAATAATAATCCTGTTAATTTAACTATTATGCAGGACTGTCAGAACTATGGACTGGATTCACATCTTATTACAAAATCCGCCGGGGTGAATGAGCGCTTTATTTTTAAATTGGATGTTACTCAACAATCCCGGATAGAATTATTAATAAAATATGCTGTTGATTTAGTTCATGATGGTAGCCACAAGAGAATTACTTTAGTTTTACCGGAAGAACAAACATTTCAGTCCAATCCCTGGGTTGAAAACATTAAAAATCAAATCGATGTGAAAATCGGTATTATCTCAGCTGAGCGTTTTGTTTTCAAGTTACTACATAATCCCACTGATCTGGATTTAATTCTTACCATTAGTCCTTATGGTGAACTATTCTCTGGAATCGGTTCAGCGCTGGAAGGTGGGCTTGGACTATCTTATGAATCCTTTATAAATCCTAAGGGTCCATTTCTCTATAGTATAATGCATCCTCATTCGGAGCGATATGCTGGAAAAGATGCCGCAAACCCGATTGGAGCAATCCGTTCTTTGAGCGAAATTTTATTTCGTTTAAACCGTCCGGGCTTGAGTAAGGCATTGAACCGGGCAGTCAGTTTATCTCTGGAAGCGGGTTGGTCCACACGCGATATGGGTGGAAGTATGGGGACCAACGAAATTGGAGATTTTATCTGCAATAAGATCTCTGAATTGATACCTGAAAAAAATATTACCAATATACCACAGTTAAAAAATGCTAAATAATAAAGAAATTCAAGCAATCGGAAGATTATTGCAATCAGATAAAATAAACCTGCTTATAAACGATTTATCAGACAGCGATCGAAAAATAATAACCAATCTCAAAATAAATATTTCTAAAGAATCTTCTAATGCTGTTCGCTTATTCGTTGACGGCGCGGCAGATCTTAACAATAAAATAGCCGGCATTGGTGGTGTAGCTTTTCAGAATGACAGGAAGATTTTTGAATTTGCTGATTTTATTGGTGAGGCGACAAATAATCAGGCTGAATACCGATCATTGATCAAAGGTTTGGAATTATTGATTAAGAATGGTATAAAAAGTGCTAATATTTATATGGACAGTGAATTGGTTGTACGTCAAATAAACGGTCGTTATAAAGTTAAAAACGAGCGAATGATACCTTTGTATAATATCAGTTGTGAATTATTAGCTAGAATGGTGCAATATTCGGTTACCCATATCTTTCGTGATAAAAACCAGGAAGCCGACAGGCTCAGCAAAATGGGAATGAGAAGTAAATAAAACTCCATTTATCAGATTCAAATTACCTTATTAATCGAGTGATATTGAATAGATAAAAATGTAATTTCCACTTCGAAAATCAGATAGTTTAGAAATAATTAACTAAATAATGAGCATATTAAATCAGACAAAAAATATATTTTCGTGGGTTTCCGGTGATGTGGCAATCGATCTTGGCACAGCGAATACTCTAATCTGGTTAAAAGGTCGTGGTATTGTCGTAAATGAGCCATCAATCATTGCCCGCTCGGTTCATGATGGCAAAATTATTGCGGTTGGCAATGATGCAAAAGTCATGGTTGGTCGGACCCATCGTGAAATCGAGACCATCCGACCGCTTCAAGATGGTGTGATAGCTGATTTTAATATGACCGACGGAATGTTGCAGGGGTTCATACGAAAGATGAATCTAAATCGTCTGGCACGACCAAGAATGGTTATTTGCGTACCATCCGGAGTTACTGAGGTTGAACGTCGCGCTGTAAAAGATAGTGGTGATCGATCTAACGCCCGCGAAGTGTATTTGATCGAAGAGCCGGTTGCGGCCGCAATTGGAATAGGTCTGGATATAAGCCAGCCGGTAGGCAATATTATTGTTGATATTGGCGGTGGTACCACTGAGATTGCAGTTATTGCACTTAACGGGGTAGTGACTAAAGAGACGATCCGTATCGCCGGTGATGAGATGGATGATGCAATTGTACAATGGTTCCGAAACGAACACAAACTAGATATCGGGATCGCCACCGGTGAGCGAATTAAGAAAACGGTTGGGTCTGCGATGCGCATGAAATCTGAGCCGATTTTTGTTAAAGGTCGCGATCTGGTTTCAGGCATACCCAAGACCGCGGAAGTTTCATCTGATGAAATCCGCCATGCCCTCAAAGATCCGATTAACAGTATCGTGGAAGCAGTGAAGAGAGCCTTGGAACAAACGCCTCCCGAACTGGCATCGGATATTCTGGATCGTGGAATAATTATGACCGGTGGAGGAAGCCTGCTCAGGGGAATAGATCAGATTATTAGGGAGCGTACCAATATTCCCGTCAACGTTGCTGAGGATCCATTGCTTTCCGTCGTTCGCGGTACCGGATATGTTTTGGAAGATGTTAAAAAATATGCAGCAGTTTTAATGTAACATTTAATGCGATCGATCTATTTTGCTTTCCTGCGCCAAAAAGACCATGTAATATTTATTTTTGCATTATTTCTGTCCTTATTAATTCTATTTTCTGGAGACAATACAGAAATTGCAGAATTGCGGATTCGATTCAGCCGCTATTTCGCTTTTACCAAGATTCCATCTGTCTGGGTGACTTCCAAACGATCACTTGATTTAGAGAACAGCGATTTACGTAATAAAAATTTGCAGTTGAAACTGCTTTTGGAATCCATGCGGAATCTGGAAAATGATAATTTGCAATTGAGATCTCTTTTGGATTTCAAACGGGAATCGCATTTGAATCTTTTACCGGCTGCTGTACATGGCAAAGGTATTACAACGACCCTTTCATCATTCATTATTGACGTTGGAACAAACGATGGAGTTGCTGTTAACGATCCTGTTGTAATTGCTGATGGAGTTGTTGGTAAGACTATGCATGTCGGTGAGACAACATCAATCATTCAGCTTATCAGTGATCCGGACTTTCGGTTGAGCGTACGTATCGTTCCCGACGGCGCGATCGGAATATTAAGTTGGCTTGGCAACAACATTTGCGAGATTCGTGAAGTTCCGAAAAGCGCAAAAATAAATGTTGGTGATTTAGTTTATACTTCTTCATACAGTGATATTTTTCCTGCCAGTTTACCTGTTGGCAGGGTGAGTGCAATTTTTGATGAGCGGGGCAGTTTTCAGAAACGATTGAAAATAGAGATGCATTATAATATTGGTATTCTGGAATACGTTTTTGTAATTCTGGATTAATATGAAATTCAATAAACGCTATATTATTTTTGGGTTATCAGCTACCATTCTTCAGATTCTCTTATCTGATTTACTGTCGATCAAACTAATTAGACCTGATTTTATATTGATATTTTTATTATATCTGACTATTTGGGAAGGTCGGATAGCAGGAATTAGTACCGGTTTCCTGCTGGGTTTGTTAGTGGATTTTATTGGCGTCGCTTCGTATTTCGGGTTAAGTGCATTATTGTATACAGTTTTTACCTATATATTAGGTGTCATCCATAATAAATACAGCAAATGGCCACCAATTCTATACCATTCATTCTGGAGTCTATGTATTGTCTTGCTTTATTTTATTCGGTTTAGCATAACATCGGCGAGATTATTGGATTATAATCCGCAGGTGTTTTGGGGAAGCGTGCTATTCAGTAGTTTATATACATTGGCATTTGCGATAATTGTACTGCTATTTTTGCCACTTGCCAGAGATAGTTAATGCTCCAATCCGAAAACCAGGTATCACAGCAAAAAGTAATCATATTACGCGCGGTAGTAGCTGCAGTGATCGTTCTTCTGTTGGGGCGGTTTTTTCAGTTGCAGATATATAGGTATGAGCAGTATAAGGTAAAATCCGAAGCTAATATTATTCGCGTTCAAAGTATTCCCGCACCCCGTGGTTTAATATACGATCGTGAAGGAAATATACTGGTTGATAATCATCCCACCTATATGCTCACGGCCATCCCGGTTGAAATTGATAATCGCGATAGCATTATCAAAAAAATCAGTAATTATATTGATATTCCGGAAGAAATATTAACCAGAAATTATAAGAAATATTATCTTGGTCGTTTTCATCCGACCAGATTAGCTAAAGATTTGAGTATCAGTCAATTAAGTAGGATAGCAGAGCATAAATCAGAACTGCCTGGGATCTATTACAGGTTATTGCCGGAACGTTATTATCCAGAGTTTATTAATGCAGCTCATATTCTTGGGTATGTCCGCGAAGTTGATCGAAATTATCTAGAAACTGCGAATCAGAATAAACAATATCGGCTTGGTGATATGATTGGCTGGCGCGGCCTTGAGAAGCAATATGAATTAATTTTAAGAGGAACTGATGGCGCAAGATATCTGCGGGTTGATGCTCTTGGACGGGAAGTTCAGAGTTCGATAGATCATGAGGTAATCAAGCCCATACCTGGTGAAGATATACATATCTCCTTGGATAGCGATCTTCAAATACTGATTAGATCTGAAATGAGTGGCAAACGGGGCGCCGTAATAGTTTCTGATCCCAATTCGGGTGAGATTCTTGCAATCGGCAGTTTTCCGGATTATCCTCCGGATTTATTCACCGGAATTACTTTGAATGAAGATTGGAATTCATATTTAAATAACCCGGAAAAACCATTGGTAAATCGAATCACGCATGGCCTTTATCCTCCCGGATCAACATTTAAACCCCTGGTAATGTTGGCCTTGTTAAATTATGATTTAGTTGATACGAATAAAAGTATTACCTGCCGTGGTTCATATCGACTTGGACGGCGCAGGTACGATTGCTGGAAACCTGGCGGACATGGGAATGTCAATTTACCAAAAGCAATAATAGAATCATGTAATGTATATTTTTACAATATGATACAGTTGATTCCATTGGATAAATGGGCGGAGATTTGTCGTGATTTTTCATTGGGAAATCCCAGTGGAATTGATTTACCGTCTGAGCTTTCCGGCAATATTCCAGATATTAATTTTATGAACGGGAAATATGGTGTAAAAGGTTGGACTAAAGGGCAATTACTGAACATTGCCATTGGTCAGGGCGATATACTGGTTACACCTATGCAAATGGTAAATATGATTAATTTATTTGCTACCCAAGGAAAATCTTATGAACCTCATTTACTAATTAGTCGCGAATCACCACTTTCAACATCTTTAGAATATAAAGACGAAATATGGGATCTGTTGCACAGGTATATGTTTGGGGTTACCCACGGTGAAAAAGGTACCGGAAAACTTGCGCAACCACGTCTTGAGAAGGTGATTTCTTATGGAAAAACCGGTACTGCCGAGAATCCTCATGGCGACCCTCACGCTTGGTATGTAGGTTGGGCAAAAATGAATAATAGCATGATTTCGGTCGTAATCCTGGTTGAAAATTCTGGCCATGGAGGTGATATTGCTGCACCAATTGCACGTAAAATATTTGAATTGTATTTCACAAAATATTTTTCTGAAGAATTATCATAGCGACAATGCTGAGTATTATCAAAAACAAACTTCATGATGCTTCAATTTCACTGATAATGGTGACTTTTTTATTGTCCGTAATTGGGTTAATCAGCATAGGTAGTGTGACAATAAACCAAGATATATCTTTCACAGATACATCCTTTTTCCGACAGATTTTGTGGATGATTCCTGCTGTCGTATTTCTATTTATTACATTCAGCCTATCACGTAAAAATATCTACAAATACAGTCCAATTTTATACTTCTTGTTCATTATGCTGTTGTTTGTCCCATATTTAAGTACCCAGGTGGCAGGAACGCACCGATGGATAACATTTGGCTCTATCCATATTCAGCCGTCAGAAATTGCCAAGTTTTTGATAGTGCTGGTCCTGGCACGATATCTTTCGAATCCGAAATTGCGGTTAAATCGAAAAAGTGCAGTATTAATGCCATTAATAATTACTGCAATTCCAGCTTTGATCGTACTAAAGCAACCTGATCTTGGAACCGCCATAATAATGGCCTCACCTGTCATTGTGATGATGTTCTGGGCCGGTGTTAAACCGTTCAATTTGTTTTTATTGATTGCCCCAATTATGGCTATTCTGACTGCCTTTAATTCGCTGTCTTTTTGGATTTGGGCAGTTTTGTTATTAATAATTTTATATTTGGCTCGGCCAACTATGGTAATGGGTGTGGTAGTATATTTTGCAAATATATTCCTGGGATTATTGTCACCGACCCTGTGGAATATGTTAAAACCGTATCAACAAAAAAGAATTTTGACAGTACTGGACCCAACCTTGGATCCCCTTGGCGCGGGATATCAAATTATTCAGAGCCAGACTGCAATAGGTTCGGGCGGTTTTCTTGGAAAAGGGTGGGGGCAGGGTACCCAGACTCAATTAAAATATCTTCCGGTGCAGGAGACTGATTTTATCGTATCGGTCATTGGTGAAGAATTCGGCTTCATTGCTATTTTTATTATTTTAGTCCTGTTTGGCTGGATGTTATTAAGGATGCTAAAACTAGCCTATGAATCTGACAATAAGTTTTCCAGTCTGGCTATCATAGGAATTATGGTAATATTTCTCACTCATATTTTCGTTAATGTTGCTATGGCAGCCGGAATGATTCCCGTAAAAGGGCTGCCGTTACCCTTCCTTTCTTATGGCGGATCATTCCTATTATCATGTTACATGATGATAGGATTGGTGATTAATTTGGGTATTAATTATTCTGACTAATGAAAACATTGATGGTTCGCGAAGGTAAAGGTAAATTTGTATTAGACATAAAAGCATATTTTACAAAAAAGGTATCCTTGATGAAACGTAATTCAATAATACTTCTTATAATTATTTCAATATTCAGCGGCATTGCTACCACCGTGTACGGGCAATCGAATACCGATCGTGAAATTCGCAGGCTTAACGCAAAATTAGAACGCGAGAAAGTTCGCACTGATTCACTCGAGACAAAAATTCGAATATTATTACCAGAGCTAAAAAATGCTTTGTCAGCCACAGTTACTGCTAAAAAGCAAACTGATTCAATAGCAATTTTACTGGTCAACAGAATCAATACTGTGCAGAATAAGATCAGGATTTTAGAAGATAAAGCGGAATACACTGATAGCACAAATTTTGAAATTCTTTCCCAACTGGTTATGATAGAAAATAAAATTGTAACGCTGACTAATAGCTTTACTGAGATGTATAATTTAAAGAATGAAAACATTTCAACGGTTACATCGACTAAACTAACCGCAATCAAGTATAAGAAGCTATATTTGGAAAACCTGGGTTCTTATCAAAATGGAGAATTCAGTAAAGCCATCAAAGGATTTGCCGAATTAGTTATCAGTAACCCTACCCATGAATTAGCTGATAACAGTCAGTACTGGTTGGCGGAATGTTATTATTCTTCGAAAAATTATAAACGTTCGGTAATCGAATTTGAAAAAGTATTTTCATTTCCGGGGACTGACAAAGACGATGATGCGCAATTGAAATTGGGGTTAGCCTATCAAAACATGGGAAATTTTGAAAAAGCGCGTGAGGAGTATACCAGACTGCTGGATTATTTCCCCAGTAGTGAATATTATCAAAAAGCAAAAGAAGCACTAAGAAAATTGAGTTTAAAATAATTATGAATAAAAAAATATTTTATTTAACACCTGAGATTTGTCCGTTTGCCAACACAGTAGAGTTAGGAAATTTTTCCGCTAAAATTCCCCTTAAATTGCAGGAAATGGGACATGACATCAGGACTATAATTCCTAAATATGGATTCGTAAGTGAGCGGAAATACATTTTACGCGAAGTAATTCGTTTACGTGAAATTCCATTTTCTTTCAATGGCGAGGACCAACTGGTTTCCGCAAAAAGCGCATTTATTCCAAGAACGAGAGTACAAGTATATTTCCTTGAGCACCCGGAATGGTTTAAACCACTTTCCAACTTATTATATAAATCAAAAAATGGTCGACCCTATAGCGATAACGATATGCGATTCGCTTTTTTCAGTAAAGCCACACTGGCAACCCTGCCACACCTATTCTGGAAACCTGATATCATCTTGTGTAACGATTGGACAACAGCCCTTGTACCCTTATTCTACCAGCAACATTTCTCTAATGAGGAGTTTTACCACGATATAAAAACTGTGCTGCTAATTCACTCATTATCTGAATATATGCAATTTAGCGAGGAAACTTTCAAAAATGCCGATCTCGAAATTTCGAATGATTTAAAAGGTGGGGATATTAATGTATTTGAAGACGGAGCACAGGCCGCTGATCATATCATTGCCCTGGATTCCCCGGAAGAACAGGTGTCGACGGAAT
>JABMPO010000046.1 GCA_013203015.1 Fidelibacterota bacterium | reverse complement strand
TTCAACACAATCTTTTATTCTGCTGAGAATTGATAATGCCATTTCTTTCGGACAATCAAAAAACATGATAACAAACTCTTCACCCCCAAATCGTGCTAAAATATCATATTCTCGGATACTGTCATTAATAATATCCGAAAATTTTCTGAGAACAATATCGCCAGCTTGATGCCCGTAGCTATCATTTACCTTTTTAAAGAAATCAATATCCACTAGTGCAATCGATAATTTTTTAGCACTTCTTTTCAAATAGGCCAGTTGTTTATAAACGGAATCGGTAAAATATTGACGATTGTAGACTTTGGTTAGTGGATCGATCATGGATTGTTTTATGAGATACAATTCATTATCTTTTTGTTTTAAAGCCGCGGCAATCCGGGCTTTTAATTCCAATGAATCATAAGGTTTTTTTATATAATCAACACCACCGGCTTTGAATCCGTTTACTACATCTTGACCCTCCACCCTAGCCGAAATGAATAAAACGGGAATATCTTTTGTGATTTCATCTTTACTCAAAGCCTGGGCGATTTGAAATCCATCCTCATTAGGCATTATTACATCCAATAAAATAAGATCAATTGAGTTTTTGTGGATACATTCCCACATTTGATCACTGGTTTCACCTGAAAAAACATTATACTCAACCAGCATTTTTTCCAGGAGCTCTAGTTGAGAACTTTCATCGTCAATGATTAAAATTGTCTTTTTATCCAACATTTGCTATTTCTCACTCGCCTACCAGTTCAATATTCCGTGTTGGTATTTTTTTATCCGAAAGCAAAATTATTCCACTTTTCCCAATCCTTGGGGTGCGAATTCAGCAATACTGTATCAGCACGGCTCGGCAAAATTTAATGTTGTTCCCTATTAAAAGATAAATTAATTACACAGTTGACCAAAAACTCTACTAATTGTTTTGAGTATCCCGTGAAATTCTCCCCAATAAATGGCATAACAATTGTATAAAATAAATTGTTGAAAACAGGATTTATCAATGGAAATGAATTTGCACATGGGCTCCAAACCTCAGAAAAAGGTAGCAGTAGTCAGTCACGAAAGGTCTGGCACCCATTTTTTAATGAATACGATTGCCAGAAACTACCCTTACATTTCTGCTCCCTGGTGGAATTTTGACGGTGAATTAGGTTTGAATTTTCATGCTCCCCAGGCGATTGCCAATTATTTACGACAAGCTCATGACAAACCTATATTAAATATTTTAAAATCGCACCATCCGGTAGGTTTTTTCAGCGAAATCAAGGATTATCTCGCCGATCAATTTCACATTTTTTACATCTACCGCAATCCCTATCACACCCTGCGCAGCAATTGGAAAATAATAAAATATTTCCATTTACAAGGCTGGGAAGAAGGACCCGACTCGGCAACGATCAGCGATTTCATTCGATCAGAACCATGCGGAGCTATGTTAAGATATCAAAAAAGGCAGGCTCAAAACATGGTGGATCGTTGGCGGATGCATGTCGAGGAATGGCTAGATTTTGCCGAGAGTAATCCCGAGCTTAGTTTGCACCTGCTTTCATATGAAGAACTTAACAGCGATTTCCACGAAACAGTATTAAAAATTGGCAGATGCCTGGAAATTTCCGTGCCTATAGAAACCAGGCGACCGGATCGCAATCAAAATGTGATACGTGCAAATGATTCCCCTGCAAGTAAGTTACCCGATGATTATAATGCCGATGACTATTTCTATACCGAAAAATTTGCCGGTGACTTAATGAATCAACTAGGTTATTCAGGCGACTGACAGATTCTATACAAATATCTCAATTGCCTTAGATATCATTTCTACTTTTATGGGTGTAATTCCCGTTATTTCTCCATCAATATCCAATATATCATTTTCAGCAGGGATCAATTCAAATTTTTTAACCTGATAATAGTCCACTAAATCCGAATCTATATGACTACCATCAAATACTTTAGGAAATAATTTCAGCATCTGCAAACGCGAAGCTTCTTTAACGACAATTATATCAATTTTACCATCATCCAATTTTGCCTTAGGAGCCATTTTCATTCCTACACCGGTATATGGTGTGTTGCAGGCGATCAGAAAAGATATATCTCCATCAATGACAGTCTCGTCAATTATTAGTTTGGTTGAGCGAGCCTGAAGTTGGACCAATTCAATGACAGTAGAAAGATTGTAGCGTTGCTTTGGCCACCAGCGAAATTTTTCTGAAGTACGGGCTATGGCGGTAATAAGCCCCCAACCGATAATATTGAACGAGTAAAGAATACTATCTTTCATAATTATTTTAGCTACATCGATGTTCTGAGTATTGCCAGTTAGAATTCGATTGGCAGCATTGACAGAATCATGACAGTCCAAACCATATAAAAATGAATTACCGCTGCCTCCAGGAACCATTCCTAATGGTATCTTTTTACCATCCTTACGATTCATCAATCCATTGATCGCTTCATGGGCTGTGCCATCACCGCCAACAGTAATCAGTCCATCATAATTATCCACATCAATATTCTGGGCAATTTCACGGGCATGCAAAGACCATGACGTCTCATGTATCATCAGGTCAGCGTCAGCAGCATCAAAAACCTGCTTTATTTCCCTTACAATTTCCAATCCATTCTTCGATCCGCCAATTGGATTAGCGATCACGTAATATCGTTTTCTGGCCATACCCCTACGCGTCCCTTCCTTTAATCATGTTTCATGTATTTATTATCCCCTATTTCAATAATCTCAATCTTTACTTTTGCGGTTCCTTCATTAACAAAACCGAGTTTAAGGGCTGCGCCATAAGAACAATCCAGAATGCGACCTTTAACATATGGACCACGATCATTAATTCTCAGAATCAAAGATTTATCATTGGCAACATTTGTGACTCGCACAATCGTGTTAAGCGGCAATGTTTTATGAGCAGCAGTTAAACCGTACATATCAAATATTTCACCATTGGCGGTTAATTTTCCGTGAAAATCTTTAGCATAAAACGAGCTGACACCATGTAAAACTTTTTTTGTCGATCTGTTATATTTTACTGACGGTTTTTCTTTCCGATTGGTAGTTCCGTGCCCATAACGTGGCGATGAGGAGCAGGCAACCAGTATTATAACTGCCATTATAATAATAAAATTGGCAGCTCTCATTGGTAGCGAATAACCTGTCCTTTTAGATCTGAATACTTTAGATTATTCTGCGTACAGTAATCGTCTAATTCGTATACTATTTTTCGGCCAATATCCGGATCACGGAAATTTGCTGTTCCCACTTGAAACGCAACAGCGCCCGCTAAAGCAAATTCGATGGCATCGGAGACATTTGTGATTCCCCCAATACCAATAACCGGAATTTTAAGTTTAAGAAATAATTTATGCACACAAGCCAGGGCAACTGGTTTTATTGCAGGTCCGGACAAGCCCCCATAAGTTGTGTAAATATTACTTTTCCTGGTTGTACTGTCGATGCTCATTCCAACCAGTGTATTAATCGCAGAAACTGCATCGGCACCAGCCCTCTGGGCGGCTTTTCCGATTTGCGTAATATCAGTAACATTAGGACTTAATTTAACAATTAATAACCGTTGGGTAAGGCTCCGTAATTGCTCAGTCAAGCGAGCGGTAAAATCGGCATTGACGCCAAATGCCATACCCCCTTCTTTAACATTGGGGCAGGATATATTTATTTCATAACCGGTAATGTTGGATGAAACAGATTCAAATTTTTTAAGAACCTGCAAATATTCCTCCATTGTGGAACCGGCAATATTGACAATTATTTTTGTGGGAAACTGATGATATAGCGGCAACATATCCCGGATATAATTATCCACACCCATATTTGCCAATCCAATGGAGTTGATCATTCCCCCCAATGTTTCGATAGTTCTCGGTGGGGGATTCCCTTCACGCGGATGGAGTGTTATGGATTTTGTTATAATGGCACCTAAGGCCGAAATATCAGTGAGATCGTTGATTTCTGTTCCATATCCAAAGGTTCCTGATGCTACAAATACAGGGTTTTTAAAAACTGTTTGGCCTATTTTTATTGTCAGGTTAGTCAAAATCTATTTCCCCGGCCTTAAATACAGGACCATCAGAGCACACCAGGACGTATTTAACCTGGTAGGAATGCTCGGTCTCTTGATAATTTCGCCTTTTGATGACACAACCTTGACATAAACCAACTCCACAGGCCATATGGCTTTCAATCGATAATTGCGCAGGTTGCTTGGTGGCGAGAGCAATTTTCTGAATTGATTTTAACATTGGTTCCGGTCCACAAGCAAAGATACGGGTCCCTACAACATTTGATATTATTTTTTTTAACACCGGAATAACTGTCCCCTTAATTCCCAGGCTGCCATCATCAGTGGTTAAAAGGGTATTTTCATTGTCAGGAGTGATAAAATGCTCGGCTTTTGTACGAGCGCCGATAATCAAAAAATGTTTTTGCTTCTGTCGATTTAATTCCTGGTGCAGCCATAGAATTGGTGGTATACCAACACCACCAGCAATTAATACCGGAGTAGAATAATCATCTTCAATTAGTTCAAAATAATTACCCAAAGGACCGATAACATCGATGAAATCACCAGCAATCTTGGTTGTTAAAATTCTTGTGGCTTCACCAAATGTTTTATAAATAATGGACAAAACATCGGCAGTATAGCCGGCAATGCTCATTGGGCGTCGAAGTGGTTTGGCAAATGAACGATCAATTAATAATTCAACAAATTGTCCCGGATGTGGACGCTTAGCAACTATTTGTGGTAATTGTATATCCAACCGCCAGATGTTTGAAGCGATTTTTAGATTACTGATTATCCGACCGGATTCGTTAATCATCGTTTACAATTGAATCTTGGATTACAGGATTTGTTATTGGTAATTCTTCCGCCGGAGCTAGTGACCGCTCAATTTGTCGGCTTCGAGAGATCGCCGCAGCATTTTGTTCACTTTCGGGATGATATTTACTAAGTAGCTGATAGTATGCCAGTGCGCTGTCAGCTATATTGAACGTAAAGTCATAATGGTATGCTAAAAAGTACGCAGCCTTTGCCGAATTTTCACTGGTAGTATCACTTGCCAAAATTGATTTAGTGTACTGCATCGCCAAGTATTTATCGCTCATCCAGGCCACCTCAGCCTGACGCAATAATAGCTCTGAATCAGATGGTAACAAATCTCTCTTATCATCCTTTCTGATAAAATCAGCATATTCAGATTCAGGATATTGGGATAAAATCGAATCGGCCAACATTTTCGCCCGATCAGATTCATTATTCAAAAGAGCAAAACGATTTAATGTGAATAAAGCTTTCGGATGATAATCTGTACCCGGGTAAAATTCAATAATATCATTCAGTAATTTTTTTCCAGAGTCCGCATAATTAAAATGAAATAGTTCATATTCTGCTAATTTATATAAACTTTCAGCAATATTATTAAAAATTCTCTGGCTGTCTATCGCAGCCTTATTAAAACCTATTGAAGAATCAATTGCCACGCTGTCGGCAGAATTTTCCTCGGAGACACTGAGTAAAACAGTATTTTTCTCAATCTTTTCTAGCTCAGCTAAATAGGCATTAATATTTTTACTGATCTCCTGACCCTGCAAGTAGACCGCTGATTTCCTGTTTTCTTTTACGGATTTTTCAAATATAATTTTTGCCGAATCCAGATTGTGCCGATAATTTAATTGGATTTTGCCAATAATAAAATAAGCTTCGGCCGCCTCACTTGTTTTTGGATAATCTGCAATAATTTTTTCCATCTGGGTGATAGTTCCCGGTAAATCACCTTGATCATAAAGCGAATTTCCTAACTCTAATTCCAAAGCTGTATGGATATTTTTATATTGGTCGTCTACCAGTAAATCTTCTACTTTGGATACTACTGACTTGTAATCTCCCTGTTGGCGGTATATTTTAATAATATTTAACTGGGCATCGGATAAGCGTGCTTTTGACAGCGTATTTTTAATTACTTGTCGATTAGCGCGAAAAGCCAATTTGTAATCCTGATTATTAAAAGCCAAACTTGCAATTTGATAATATATCTGGCTTCGTTCGTTGGAATCACGGGTTAATTCGGCAGCTTGTTCAAGATTGGAAAAGGCTTTAGAATTAAGTTTTTCATTTAGATAAATATCTGCTTTTGCCAGATAAATTCGAGCCTTAAAATTCGAATCGGCGACTTCAGACTGTAACAATCCCAATTTATTCAGCGCAGCCTGAATTTTTCCCAGTTTCCATTTACACATTGCCTGCCAGAATCTGGCTTCAGCACTATAATCCTCCGGGTTTTCCTGTTCAAGCGTTCTAAATAAAGATTCGGCTTTACGTACTTCGCCGCGATGATAACGTGATATCCCCATCAATAATATTGCTTCATAACGATAGCGTGAATTGGGATATTTATCCAAAACACGTTGTGATTTTTCTATCACCTTCAGATAAGCGTCAAGCGCGGCTCTGGGTACCGTTTCACCAACTTTTTCAAGCCGTTTCTCTTCAGCTAAATCATAATATTCCCTGGCATTGTAAAAAGTATTGAAATAAGCACAACTGCTAATTCCCAATAAGGACAGAATAAGCAATATTTTAAGTGTTGTTACCGTTTTCAAGAATGATTTTCTTAATATCATGAAATAAATTTAGTTTGACCTTACATTTTTAGTGCAGATGGTTGAACTCAATAGGATGATAATACTTTAAGCGCCTGAATGTTTCGTTTTACCCAAACCTGATCTATCACAGGCTGGTCATTTTATCAGAGTTCAGCAAAATGATAATAAATTAATCGGACTCACGAACCATCTGGAAAAATTCTCGCGAAGTATCTATCTCATAATCTTTGATTTTGTGGGAAATATGTCCGCATAAATCATCACGCACACATTTACTGGCGACTTTGATTGCATTAGAAATGGCTTTGGGATTCGATCTACCATGGGCAATAATAACTATTTTTTCAAATCCCAGCAACGGTGCGCCACCATATTCTGAATAATCGGTCACTTCTTTTAAAGCTTGTATACCTTTTGATAACATTATTAATCCAATTTTCCACATTAGCTTGGTTTTAAATGCTATTTTTCCCAAGTGGCTGACGGTCTGGGCAGCTCCCTCCAGGGTTTTGATTACTGTATTTCCGACAAATCCTTCAGTTACGATTACATCGGCTACGCCACGCATCAAGTCTTTACCCTCGATATTTCCATAAAAATTTATATTGGGAATTTTCTTGAGAATCTGATAGGTCAGTTTCATTTTTTCGCCGCCTTTAGTCTCCTCTTCCCCGATGTTCAGGAGAGCAACGATTGGTTTTTCAATTCCGCGGACCTCAGAAACATAGCCGGCACCCATAAGCGCAAATTGAACCAACTCTTCTGACGAGGAATGAATATTTGCTCCCACATCGAGCATCAGAGCCAAATAATCATCGCGTTTCAATTCATTCAAAGTTGGATAAACTGTTGCAATAGCTGTGCGTCGAACCCCATAAATACGCGGAATATATTTAGCTGATGCAAATACAACCGTACCGGTACTGCCGGCTGAGATAAGAGCATCGGCTTTATCAGCACCAAGAATTTGAGCTGCCTGAACAATAGATGACCCGGTTTTCTTTGTCACTGCTTCCTGTGGGGTTTCATCCATATCAATTTGTTCGTCGGTCGGATGTATTACTATGGACCCTTCCGGATATTTTTGATTAGCAAGCTCCTTCTTGATACTTTTTTCGTCTCCAACCAAAATTATCTTCACCGGATTGTCTTTGGCGGCCATCACAACACCACGAATAACTGCCTGTGGCGCGTTATCACCACCCATAGCATCAACAACAATAGTAATTGGATTCATTTAATTTCCCATAAAATTTGTTCTAGCAGCTTCAGATTTGAAAATATTCCGGGTATTTCGTCAGTATCGGATCAATAATCCATTTAACCAGTATAGCATCGTCTAAAAATCCCAATTGAGTAACCCGGTCGGGGATATCATCCTCCGGATCATAAAAATATTGCAATGCAAACAAGATCTTGCGTTTAACAGATAGCTCAAGATTATCCACTTTTCTGAGAATTATGACCAGTTTTGAGACATCTTCAATCAGGCTGAGCTGAATGGATGATATATTACCGGAAGTAACGATCGATTTAATTTTTACTGCAATTTTCTGTAATAATTCATCTTCAATATTCAGATCAATGGCGGCAATTTGTTTTTCGTAGCGCTGGATGTCTTCATCTGTGAGCTTGAAACTGACTGTTTTCTTCATACGCCGCGAATTTAATTAATAATTATCACTATTACATTAATTGAATCGGGACAGTTCGATAGACTGTCTTGACATTACCCGATTTAAGTGAAATGTCAGCTAATTATGCTTTTTATATCAACATTCTGCTGAACTAGATCAGTCAAAATATCTATTTTGAACATCTCTTTGGTGGTCAGCAACGGAACAATTCCATCAATCTTCTTCGCTGTTTGGTAGGTATCGTTTGAAACCATCAACATGGGAATATTTTCCGTAGCTGCCCGAGCAATAAGATTGGCCGACGGCAAGATATTATTTGTTAGGACAATACCTTTACTATAGGTATCCAAGGCAGCAAGAATCATATTACTTCGGTCACCGCTGGTAATGACCAGCTTATGTTCCTTTTTAAATTTTTGGACTCGCAAAACTGCATCCGCACCCATGGCCCCTACAAATATATTCTTAATTATTGCATCAAGTCCTTTTTCACCAGATAATATCTTGGCAAATAATATATCCGAAATGAACCTTAATGATGGATAGGTTAGTTCCGAACGGTAAGGTAAAATCCCCAGCACCGGGATTCCCACTTCATTAAAATAGCCAAGGTAATTTGTATTAAATTCTTCAACATCACGGACTTTATTGATGATTACGCCACCAAAATTCAAATCATTTAAATTCATAAAGCGCTTTAAAAATATACT
>JABMPO010000343.1 GCA_013203015.1 Fidelibacterota bacterium | reverse complement strand
TAACCGGTCCGTAAATATGCTCACGGAAGTTGATTGTAATTGAATCAGATAAATCTGTCGAACGAACCTGAATAAAATAATTGTCGTTTGGATTCTTGATCACAGAATAATTCTCAAAATCTTCCCATTCGGACCATTCAATTAAACCGGCATTATCAAACCAGATTTGCCCCGATCCCGTATTTGGCGCCGTACTACTTAGGTAGATGTTAAAATAATTGGTAATACTAGGGACGCTTAAGTCCTTGTAAAAGTATTGCCAATTTTCAGTATTATCAATACTGATTGTGTTTTCAGTCCCGATAGTATATGTCGATGTCCGGCTGGAATAATAGCGAATTTCCAAATCACCATCGCCGATATTCTCACTTCTTATTTGGCCATGGATTGTATAGGCGCTGTCAGACTCCAGTGGATAACGGTCTTCAAGTCGCGTTACGATTGAATTACCAGGGGTTGGATAATGATGTAACAATGAGCGCAGTCCAAATCGAGCGATAGAATCGGTTAACGATTCTTCATTGTCATTCAAATACCAATTGGTGGCGCCTTCCGCTTCAAAATTTCCATGCCAGATATTTTCACGGCCTAATCGGTATTGCCAGTTGCCAGCAGGAATGATGTTTTCAATAACCGAAATACTACCGGCACGCGGTAGGGGCAGCGGAGCAGTCAGCCAGTAATCCCCACGATTTTCAGTACCGGCAACCAGTTGACATAAAACAGTATTTCGCTCCATATTAAGAGTATCAAGCTGAACAATGGCTTGGTTATTTTCCCGGTCGATGAATAAATAGGTATCCAGTTGCCGGGAACGGTAGGCCAGGTAGTTCAAGATATGTAGAGCAAGTTCTCCCGTGGCCGGAACCGGGATATAGTCATCGATATAAACTGGTGTAATTGAGAAATTTGTAAATCCCTGGTGATCAATTTCCGTGTTCAATATCATTGAGGGATAAGTCTCCGGGTAATCCAGATCAAAAACAAAATTTCCCAGGGAATGGGCAATAACCTTACCGTTGTAAACTTCAATTCCCTGTATTTTATGGGGATGGTGAACGATCACCAGATCCGCTCCATTATCGATTGTAAAGTGCCTGATAGCCCGATCCCACAGATGAGGAACATTGATTCGGGGCGAATAATCTTCATCACCAGTGGGAACATATTCGGTGATACCATAATGACTGGTTCGAGAAAACTGTTCATCGGGAGCAATGTCATCTGGAAATGCACCGACATCGTATCCGCTGCCAGGGGTAACGGAATATTCACTACCGGCGTGCATTTCAAATACGATTAGATCTGCTACATCACTAACTGATTCGATTTGCTGAATTATGTTGTAGGGTGTCATGTAAGCAAATCCCGGTTTATTTAAGCCGGACTGTAGATAGGGCTGGGAGTTATTATATTGACCGGTTCGATCACTGACAGCAAAAAACGCAATGTTAACGCCAGCCGCTGAACTAAAAACAGGTTGTTCCGCCGTATATGAATTAACGCCAGCCCCGGAATGCAGGATGCCTTTGTCAGTGAGCACCGATTGGGTTTGCAGCAGGCCTTCTAAGCCGTAGTCTAAGGTATGATTATTAGCCAACGATACAATGTCGACACCGGCATAGTCCAGACCGGCCGCATTTGCTGGGGAGCCACGGAAAGTAACTGATTTAGTAGGGTGCTCAGTTCCCTGATCGGTTAACGGGCATTCTAGGTTTACAACGGTTATATCGGCTGCTTCGCCGAGCATAGCTAACGTTGGTTCGAATATTGATTCCACTCCGTTACTGGCAATAATTCCATCGTCGTCTTCATAATCCCTGGCCAGCATGATATCGCCAACAAAATTCAGTTTGATTGGAAATTGTGTTATTCCCGGGTCCACATTAACATTAATCACAGCTCGTCCCCAGAGATAAGTTTCATCACAAACTTCCAGCATAACTGTATATTCGTGATCATCTTCAATATTGTAGGTGTGAACCGGCGAAATATCGCTGCTATGGGAACCATCTCCGAAACTCCAATAATAATCATGGATATAGCTGTCGATATCGATTATGACTGCCGAAAAGCTGATATCGATACTGCGATTATTGTTTGAGTCGTGAAAAAGACTGCCCCGCGAATAGGAAATTGACAATTGCGGTGGGATTGACAAATCACCCGTAACATCGATAATATTATCAAAATACACCGTACCCGGTGTCCCATCATCCTGATCGTTGATAAAAACAATATGAGTCAAGTGCGGTAAGTAATCAAAAAACGCCAACCAATCGTGCCCTATCGGTAAATGATAGGTCGCCCAATTTTCTTCTTCAAAAAATCCCTGATACACCGGTATCCATTCTTCCGGGTCAACCTCTTGAGTGCCTGCAAACGAGTAGAACAGAACGTTCAGCGAATCCATGATACCAATGCCTTGAATCTCACCGATTTGGGCGATATACGCCGAGGTTAACCAGACTGAATTTTCGGAAATAATTGGTGAATCAATGGCTAATGCTTTCCAGGTATTACCGGTCAATTTGAGAGAATGAGTACTATTTTCGGCAACATTACTTGTGTCAATCGTCCAGGCATTAGGCTGATTGTCCTCATTGGGGTAAGGTGCCAAATTGATGGTGCCGCTGTCAAAATCAGCGATTACGATAGGGGTAGAATGACCAGGAATATAATTATAGGCGGGATTTGATAGTTGATTGGTATTTCCGAAATGGTCTTCGGCCGAAATTTTAAACTCATAATCCAAGTCGGCCACCAATCCCGTGATGACTACATTATCACGGCGCATGTTGGCCAGGCTGGCATACGTGGAATTATCCCAAAAAAGGAAATCACTGGTGATGCTGTCCTCGTCAAATACTATACGATAGGTTTTGAAATTAGTATCATCTACCGGGTTCCAATGTAATTTGATACTGTTTGGTTCAACAACGGAAGGATAGAAGGGCAGGATATCAGCCGGTGGAATTGTATCTAGTATTGTTTCCCAATTGGTGAGATATGAATTGATAGCGGAAATAAATGGCTGGTAATAATCGAGTAATATGGCATAATTACGATAACTGGTGGGATAATCCCCGGCATATAATTCCGATAACGGTAGGTTCATTTGATCAAATAATTCCGGTTTTTCGTCCAATTCGATCTGAACCCATGGTTCATAAACACTGGCAGAATAGTGGTTGAGCTGCGAATAAACCATCTGAACGCCATTATAGGGACCCAGTAATTCATAACTGTGCGGCAATTCATAATCAGCGTCCTGACCATGATAATAAAACTCACCTGAATAATGAATCTGAAAATAATCGGTC
>JABMPO010000045.1 GCA_013203015.1 Fidelibacterota bacterium | reverse complement strand
GCGGGGCATCGCTTTCATGGCTATTTCGATGAGCACAAATTTTTCAAAGATAATTTTCACCGGGGGCTGCGCGAATGGAATGTGAAAATCAACCTGGAGTTCAGACCCGGCAGCTTAACGCGGATCAACTATCATAACTTCCGGACCGGTGACGGCAGCAACACCCTGCTGGGCCAGGAATGGGACTTTGAATTAGTGTATAAAGTTTCCCAGGCTGGAGCTATCACCATGGGCTACAGCAATTACAAATATGGTATCGATTCGGCCATGCAAGGATCTGCCAGCAAAGCTTATACGGTATTTTCATTTGTTTTTTAGCCGGCCTCATACCAGTGCGATTCACCAAAAACAAAACCATCTCGTAGCCCGTTACAACGCCGGAGCGTTGTAACGAGATTTAAGGATACCATCGCTCGAAGGGATTGCATCCTTTGAAGAACTCTTTTTACTGATTTACCCACGATTTAAAACAAACATTAACAATGAAATTATTCGGTTCTATCTTGTGCTAGAAATAAAAATCATCAAAAGTAATTCTGATTTAGAAAAGGCAATGGTCATTCGCAGAAATGTGTTTGTTGATGAGCAGAACGTCCCCGAATTCATCGAAATTGATGAATTTGAGACAGTGTCCACGCATATTCTGGCACTCCAAAGTGGTCAACCCGTAGGAACTGCACGATGGCGTGTGACCGCAACCGGCATCAAACTGGAGCGCTTCGCAGTTTTATCTGAGTATCGTGGTTCCCACATTGGCACGGCCCTGTTAAAATTCACATTAAATAAAATTGATATGGAAGCTACCGTATATTTGTATTCTCAGATCAGCGCAGTGGGATTCTATGAAAAATATGGCTTTGTTACCCAGGGAAAAATATTCTATGAAGCTGATATTCCCCACCGGAAAATGATTTTAATGAAATAATTCTCGTTTTACATATTAACAGCCCAGTCCGGCATTTGGCTCAAGTCGATGTTAAAAACAATAAGCCCCAAGATATAAACAAACATGGTGATCAAGACAATCCCCACCAGGTTCATCACAATACCAATCCGCATCATATCACCGATTTTGATCTCACCACTGCCGAATACAATAGCATTTGGTGGTGTGGCAACCGGCAGCATGAAAGCACAGGATGCTGAGAGGGTCGCGGGAATCATTAGTAATAACGGATTGACTTGAATCCCCACCGCCAACGACCCCAGCAAAGGTAGAATCATTTCAGTGGTAGCTGTGTTGGAAGTCAGTTCTGTTAAAAATGTCAACATTGTGCAGATCGATGCCACTAGAAAAACCGGAGCCACGCCGGCCAGATTGCTTAATTGTTCTGCGAACCAGATCGACAGACCTGATTCCTTGAATCCTGTCGCCAGGGCGAATCCACCACCAAACAACAGTACGATTCCCCAATGAAGGTTAACAGCCGTTTCCCAATCCATGAGCCGACCATTCTTCACGGATTTAGCCGGTATTAAGAACAAAACCAGCGCAATGATTATTGCCACAGTACCGTCATCAACAAATGCCGGTACCGGCAAAATGGTAGACCAGCCGGGAATCACTATCCAGCCAAGATTCAGATCACTTCTGAATAACCATAAAAAAGCCATAGTTATAAACAAAAATAACACTACTTTTTCTTCATATGTAGCTCTACCCAACCGACGATATTCTTCCTTGAACAAATTGATATCAACGGTACCCGTGAAATATTTGGGCATAAAGAACGTAATTAATATTAGCCAGGCCACTGCAAGGAATAAAAGACTACAGGGTAATCCAAACAGAAACCAGGTGGCAAAAGTGATTTCCGGAGCCTGGGGGAAATAAATGGCAAATATTCTGGAAAATGACAGGTTGGGCGGAGTTCCTATCAGGGTCGCTATCCCACCGATTGATGCAGCATAGGCGATCCCAATTAACAGTACCACCGAAAACCGCTGCATTTTTCGCCCGGATGATTCTCTCAGTTTAATAATAATTGCCAGGGCAATAGGAACCATCATCATTGTAGTTGCCGTATTGGATATCCACATTGACAAAAAGGCGGTGGCCAGCATAAATCCCAGCAGGATTCGCCTGGGACTGGCACCGATCATTTGGATCATTTTCAGAGCAATGCGGCGATGTAGATTCCATTTCTGCATGGCCAGCGCAACAATAAAACCACCGATAAAAAGGAAAATGATATGGTTGAAATAGGTAGCCGCTACCGTTTTCCCTTTCATAATTCCCAATAGTGGAAATAGAGCCACCGGCAGCAATGCAGTTGCTGGAATTGGGATTGCTTCTGTGATCCACCAAACCGCCATTAAAACAGCTACAGCAGCCATCCTGGTCACCAGGAAATTCTGGGGATCCAGATCAACAAAAACTAGTAATATCAAAGCCAGGATTGGACCGGCGATCAAACCTGTAAGCTGCTTCAGATTGCCTGATCCGGCGTTAGTCAATTTGATGGTATTTTCTCCGAATTAGCTGATAATAGTATGTTGTGTTACAATATTCACATTAATTATGCAGATACATCTGCCATAAAATATGTATGATTAACGGATCAGGAATTTTAGTATTTCCATCGGTTGATTTTAAAGTAAAATCGATCTTAAACATTGTATCGGTCCATTGATCCGGATTCACCGAATAATTTATACCAATTGTAAAATTAGTAACCACATTATCACCGGTATCAATATCCCAATCCCAGGTCTCAATCCGACTTCCAATTTCAAAATGCCGAGTAGCTTTATAGACAGCCAAGGCACTATAACCCATCATTGCATTATTTTCTTCAAGATCATCCACCTTCGCAAAATCAAATTTAAAACGCATATTACCAGCGCTGTATTCTTCCGGCCTAAAATACGCATAACCAGTGAGTGATGATTTATTTACCCGATCTTCATTTGCCAGACCATAATGAATGCCAGTTTTTATTGTATTCAATAATTTAAACTGCCCCATAACATCAATTTGCGGCAGTTGGCCGGTATCGATATCAGAGTTAGATGATTTTGAGTTGTAAGGTACCAAGTTGATACTGTTACTACCATTACTAATCATGATCTCATAACCAAAGAAATTTTGCTTCCCAATTAATGCCAGACCGGTAGTGCGGCTGTCAGATCGACCTACGGCTGTGCCCCAATTACGACCTACAATAGAGCGCTCGATTAAATCGATGGAAGTATGCCCGGTGCGACTACCAGCCTGAGAACCGGGTCCAACAAACCGGCCCATTCTAAACATCAAATTATCATTTAGAATATAGTCCAATCGGACATCTACAATCGTTGAATTAATTGCTTCATACTGAATAAACGCTGCTGCTTTTTCTTGCGTCATTTTCCCTCGGATTCGGGCACGTCTAATCCCAAAACCCGCTTGGGTGCTGGTTGAATCGTCACTGTGTTCATAACTGGTGAATGAACCCCAGGATTGCAATGAAAACTGAAATTCCGGTTGGGCAGATGCGGTTGATGCTGCCGTAAATAAAACAACGAGTCCGAACAACACAATATTTTTCATATGGAATGCACTCCAAAAAAAAATTAAAGTTAGACGAAACGAGCGGAAAAATTGGAACATTCTCAATCGAAGTAATGTAAATTTGGATTCGTAATGTTCCACACCAGTTGAAATAATACTACTTAATTTATGACTAAATCAATATACGGGCGATTGGCCGGTTTCATCATCAAGTACTGGCCGTATTTAATATTGTCAACTATTGCCGCCTTTATATTTGTAGCATTAAACGGGATTTCGCTCTGGCTGACTGCATCGTTGATCAATAATATTCTCACAGATTTTAATGAATTGGTTAAACAAAATAATGATTTATTAACTGCAACTAATTTAAGTGCTAATGATCATTTGAAAATCTGGACCAATCAGTTGATCCTTCGTCAAACCCCCATTGATACATTAAAAGTTTTATGTTTCACGATTTTAATTGTATTTGTCCTTAAAAATCTATTCTTGTACATCAAGAATATTCTGATTTCATTAATTCAATACAAACTAATAACACAATTACGTGAGCAGCTTTACGAACATTATCTTGCTATGTCGTTATCATATTTCAATCAACGACGCTCTGGAATCCTATCCTCAATAATCGTTAATGATGTATCCTATATGCGTCGAGCATTTGCAACCAGTTTTCACAAATTGCTGGTTGAGCCAATAAATATATTATTTATGCTTGGTTTATTATTCGTCATAAGCTGGAAACTGACCTTGATTGCGTTATTAGTTGTCCCTCTCGCGGGTACCACCATTATTCTGGTGGGGCGCAGTATTCGACGCAAATCACGTCGAACAGCGATTAAAATCGCTGGTATAATGAATATAATATATGAAACCTTTTCTTCCATACGAATCGTCAAAGCTTTTGCCATGGAAAATTATGAGGAACGACGATTTAAACGCGAAACAAACAATTTCTTCAATCTATTGTTACGCCGCGCCCGCTTGCGACACTTATCGACTCCCATCACCGAAACTTTAGGCGTAATAATTGGTGTTACAATCCTGTGGTTTGGAGGTCTCGAAGTGTTCAGTCACCAGGGTATTAACGCCGAAGATTTCATTCGTTTTGTAATCTTGATGTTCTCTTTACTCGCTCCCATTAAAACTTTAACTCATGTGAATATTGATATTCAAATCGGCATTGCCTCAGCAGAACGGGTATTTAATGTCCTTGATACTGAGCCGATTATCACTGATGCCAAACACGCAATTGAGAAATCCGAGTTTACATCAGACATCACATTTCAAAATGTTTTTTTCCGCTACCAGGATGATGATGATCGGGTCTTGGAAGATATCAACTTTACAATTAAAAAAGGGCAAGTGCTGGCCCTGGTTGGTCCCAGTGGTGCTGGCAAATCGACAATCGCCGATCTCATCCCGCGTTTTTATGATGTCACTGATGGATCAATTACAATAGACGGTCGCGATTTAAAAGATCTGTCGGTTAAATCTTTGCGCAATCTGATGGGGATTGTAACCCAGGATACTCTTTTATTTAATGATACTATCGAAGCAAATATTGCTTATGGATTACCTGATGTACCGTTTGATAAAATTCGCGAGGCTACGTCTATCGCCAATGCTCTGGAATTTATCGAAAGACAACCAAATGGATTCGATACTATCGTTGGTGAAAAAGGTGTAAAACTATCCGGTGGTCAACAACAAAGATTAGCAATCGCCCGGGCGGTATTGAAAAATCCGCCAATATTAATTTTAGATGAAGCGACGTCCTCTCTGGATACTGAGTCAGAACATAAGGTGCAAAAAGCGATTGAAATGTTGATGGCAGATCGCACTGTCCTGGTAATCGCACACCGCCTATCGACTGTCCAAAACGCAGATAAAATAATAGTCGTCGATCAAGGTAAAATTATCGAAGCCGGTGTCCACGACGAGTTAATTAAAAAAGGTGGTTTATACAAACAATTATATTCGGTCAATTTGGATCATAACGCATCGAATAATATGTAGCATCCTTAGAATACAATGACGACTGAAAAAATATTAAAGAAGAGAATATTTCAATATACTAAAAAGTTGCTTGAGAAAAATGGTATTCCATATTGGCTGGAGAATAGTACATTATTGGGTATCATGGGTGAGAAGGAGAATTTGCGTTTATCATGGAATCCCAACCTTGATATCGCTGTGCCAGGTAGCTATTTAAAAGAAATATTAGCTCTTCAGCAACAACTTTCCCGTCTATACAGAATCTCAAAATTAATCGATCGATCAGGTCGGGAATGGATTCAAGGAAAGACACCTAAGATAGCCATTTTCAGTCGTTTTAAAAAAGCCAGTAAAGCATTTAAAATATATATTACCTTAAAATACGATAATAATGGCAGCCACCGTTGGGTGGATACCAGAAGCTGTAAAACAGCAAGTTCACATTATTTTAATAATTTGGAAGAAACTCAAATTGATGGTATTAAATATCCAATTCCAACTGATACTGACAAATACCTGCAACTACGTTTTGGTAACTGGCGTCAACCAAATTCTGGATGGATCAGCAGCATCGATGACTCGGCAATAATTGAAGATGATATGCTTAGGAATATAGCTCGAAAAGATATCATCGATCCCTCACCAACCGTAAAAATACAATTAGAACATGGTAATTATCATAAACGAATGAAAGAGATGCTGCTGTATACGATTGACACATTAACTGAGCATAATATTAAATATTGGTTAGAAGCCGGTACACTGCTTGGTATCTTGCGGGACGGCGATTTAATCCCCTGGGATTATGATGCCGATCTTGGTATAATGGCGGAAGATGCTGTCAAAGTATTGCGCTTGCGCAGTAAATTTTTGCCACACTATCTAGCCAAAAAAAGACCAATTAATAATCCCTGGTTACCCGGCGATACCAGAGTTGTAAAAATAAAGACCCCCTGGGAAAAAATAAGACAGATTAATTTTCATGTCGATTTATTTTGTGTATATAAAGTGGGGGATGATTACCGTTGGGTTGACAGTAACGCTTTAAAAAAGGTTAATGCAAAATATTACGATTCTTTGGATTCAATTTCCTGGGAAGGAAGAACGATTTCCATACCTTCTCACGCCGAAGAATATTTACAGTTACGCTACCGCGATTGGAAAACTCCCGATAGGAATT
>JABMPO010000342.1 GCA_013203015.1 Fidelibacterota bacterium | reverse complement strand
TCCTAAACCCATAAGATTAATCTTTGAGAATAGCATCTGGCAACAAAAAAGGGACTCCGCTATTTCCGGAGTCCCTTAAAGTTCCTGATAGACAGTTTTACAGAATCGTATTAATAGTACTCAACTGTTAGAGTAAAGTCACCACCACCATTTGATGCATCAGAGGCATAGGTACCGGTTGCCTGATTGGTCAGGGTACCCATATTTCCACCCAGCCAGAATTTGTAACCGCTCGCTCCAAGTGTTACCTGCGTCCCGGAAACAACATTAGCTGCGGAACCCTGAGTGTCAGCATGTCCTTCCAAATCAACCGTGAATGTCAGCGTTGCAGCACTTCCGTCACCAAGTGTCACAGAAGACGGATAAGCTAAAGAAATTTGTGCAGTACTTGATCCGGTGACAGTAAACTCACCAACTTGGTTTGTTGTACCCACGTCAGTGTGTCCGGTACCTTTAGGATTCAGAATTGGTGTACCAGTTGCGGCAATATTGCCAAAATCGACATCGAAGTTTTTGGTAAGCGTTAAATTAGCTAATACTACAGCGTCTACCGTCGCATTTGCTGCTTCCTGTCCGATAGCAAATGAACTTAAACCGATTATCATTGTTAAGACCAAAATTGCGGTCATTGTCTTTTTCATCTTTTCCTCGCTACTATTGCGTTTGTTTAATTAATTTTTTTATTTTGATTAGTTAGAACACTCATAGGTTACAAATTTTATTTGCCATGTGATCAATATCACACTTTCTCGTTCTAACTTCTAATTTTAAATGAACTTCCTGCTGTCAGATAGTACGAGTATATATAATATCAGGGCAAATTAATATTCAATAATGTCGCATATGTCATATATATTGTCGCATATTTACAGTCATTATATGTTCGATCACTAAACTAATGGTCAGCTGTTTGGGGATTTGAAACAATTATGATGAATGCATCCGATCAATTCTACTTTACATTGATTGCCGACGGCGATTTTCCGTATTTTTTAATAAATAGACGTGAGAAATAAGCCGCATTTCTAAAACCAACTGCAGTAGCCGTTTCGGAAACGGTACTGGTTGCTTGGTTCAGCAACAATTCCCGGGCCGTGGATAATCGAATTTCGGTGATAAAGTTATTGGGTGTCTGGGTGGTTAATTCTTTCAATTTTCGCTCAAATTGTCGCCGGCTAAGGAAAACACTTTTTGCCAAATCCGCAGCCGAAAAATCGGGATTTGATAATTGAAGAATAATTGATTTATGCACCTGCTCGAGGAATCGTTTATCCTGACCTTTCAAATATACCTGATCAGGACTTTGTGATTCCAGGCTGGAAGCATATTTCAAAGAGAGTCGATGGTGTTTCTCAATTAAATTTTCAATAATTACCTTTAATTCTTCAGAATTAAAAGGCTTGGTGATGTATGCGTCGGCACGGGTTTTCAGACCTGCTATTCGCTCACTTTCAGCAGTTACGGCAGTTAGCAAAATAATTGGGATAGCGCTGAATTCCCGATCATTCTTAATAATTTTAGTAAAACTGATACCATCCAAAACTGGCATCATAATGTCACAAATAATGAGATCAGGACTGTATTCACGAACTAGTTTCAAAGCTGCATGTCCATCAGAGGCTTCAATTATATTGTAATTATGTCGCAGGATTGTCTTTAGCAACATCAGTATCTCAGGTTCGTCATCAACTATCAATACATTTGGTTTGGATGATTTTATCCCTGTCTTAATCTCCTGGAAATTTATTTTTCCCGGGTTGATATCTGATATTTCATACTCAGGATCGTCTTTTTTAATGGGCTTGGTTAGCTCTTTATCAGAGAAATGAGCGTTTCCAATCGGAAGCTTCCCACTGATAATCGCAGCTTTGGCAGGGTTATGGCTTAGGGTAATATCACCGCCATGCAAATTGAAAATATAATTGGGTATCGCCAGGCTATTTACAGAAGTACCATCAGTTAAACTGATCGATTGGAATGCATTGAATAGTCTGACCCTGGTATCCGCTGGTATAGAAAACCCATTTCCTGTTATTTCAATGATTGCGTGATCAATCAGGCTCGTACCAAATTTTCGCCTTTTTATATCGATAGAGACAGAAAGCTTTGTACCGGGACGACAGGATTTAGCTGCAAAAACAAGAACAGTATTGATGCTACCGGCAATTTTATCCTCATCCATATATAATTGAAGCGTATTAGCTGGTACTTTTAGAATTAATTCTATCTCAATATCCGTCAATTTTTTACTTATCGATGACCGAATCTTTTTCACCAATCTCCAAAAATCCACCTTCTGGATGTTGATTGAAGAATTACCCGATTGCAGTTTGAAAAGGTTATTAGTCAGATTCAATATATTATTCAGATTTTGCGTTTGGAGGACCGAATTATCAATATATTGACGAACTGATTTGGGCAGTATTATCTCATCCCGATTGCGTAAATCATGTACCGGAATCAGAATTAAACTAAGCTGCTTGCGTAACTCCAGAGTTAATTGTTCTATTAAATTGGCTTGTTTCTCAATGATAAATTTCAAACGCGCTGAAACTGATTCAGTCGCACTGTTATGGTCAAGTTTAGAATTTTGAATTACTTTTGAAACTACTCTTTCGTTTCCGTCACTATTCATCAATCATAATCAACCGTTAAGGTTACCGTGCCAGAATAGGCACCCGGTGGAACGTCACCGATATTCAATGATCCGAAGATATAGATGTAGGCTGTTGATTCAGTCGGGATATAGCCGGAATGGGGTGGAGTTGGCGGGGGTCCTGTCGGTCGGTTGGATTGTTCCAATAACTGAAATCGAATAGAATTGGACGGAACCAGAATGGCGTCGTTAATATCATCTACACCCTTGTTGGCGTAGGCAAAATTTAGGGTGAATGGGATATTATTAGACCCATCAGTCAAGTCTGTGGGAGCAGTCATTGTTACGATAACATCAAGTTCATGGTTACCGGTAACAGCAAACACACCCATGCCCGGGTCACCCAGGTTAATCGGTGTGAAGCCTTGATTGGTTATCACATCCTGAAAATCAAGATCCTGCTGCTTGGTGGCATTCAGTTCGCTGGTAACATAAACACTGAACTGGATGCTTTGGGAAAACAATATTCCAGTCAGCGCCAGTTGCGTGATTAATAAACTTATTTTAGAAAATGTCGGTCTTATCATCAATTGCTCAATTGTATTCAACCTCAATTACAAAATCACCATCGTACTGCCCGGCGGTCACACCCTCCAGACTAAAATAACAACCAATCCAGATGAAATATTCGCCATCAGAACTTAAATCCACACTGATCGGATTTTCAGTAATCGGATTTGATGAACTCTGCTCATTCTGTAAGTTGCCACTTATATTATACATTACCGACATTATATGATTGGTGGTATTGTTGACCATCTCCACTTGTTGGGTATAGCCGAACCGGATCGAGGCCGTCCGGCGACCCTGAATTTTGATCAGGCCGGCACCCTGATCCAGTCTGGGATTTAACCGTATCTCCATTTGACTCGGTTGGACCGTACCAACATCAATATCGCTCAGGGTAATCATTTCCAGATAATCGACTACCGTAGCACTGATTTTTACGTCAATATTGGCTTGATCAAATTGATTAGTTTGCCCAGTCACAAGACTAAGACATAATAAAATTAGAGCCAGATACTTCAACATAATTTTCTTATTTAATTAACATCATTTTTGAAATAAAAGTTTTTTGCTCAGTTACCAGGTAGGCAAAATAGATACCACTGGCCAGTAGGGTGGGATTCCAGTTGAAATGATGGATACCTGCGCGATAGTGCTGATCAGCGATCAATGTTGCAATCTCCCGGCCCTGCAAATTTATAATTTTCAGGGTAATTCGACCTTCAACCGGAAGCTCTATTGGAATGGAAGTACCCATATTAAACGGATTAGGGAAATTTTTTCCCAAGGCAAAGGCACTGGGAATATCAGGATTGGAATTCCCCGGGTTGATTTTTACCAGGAACCGGGCCGTATGACCGGCTTGGGTTTTCTTGAGCTTAAGCGGGCCCATATGACTGATTTTACCTGGCGTTACCGGAGGAAGCACTTCTTCTACCCCTTCTTCAGCAAAATTATAAATTGAGTTCTCACGTAGATTAATCGTTATTTTCTCCTGCTTGTCATATAATTCTACCGTCCAATCAGCCGGTATATTTACAAATTTCGGCCAAGAGATACTACTTGTCATTTTCGTAGACTGACCGTCATGATAAGCTTTTACATCCAGGGGAATATCAATGGGAATACCAAAATTCTGGGGATAATTATTAATCGTTAACTGAGTATAATCCCGGGAAATCGTATAAATATCCACGAAAGTATTGGTGAAAGGAATCAAGCGGTAGGCATCGCGAGGATCTTTATTTCTCCGGGCGTCAGAGCTGAAAATGATATAGGTGGTTGCTTCCAGAGAATCATTCTCAGCACGGAACATTATAATCGGATTAACATCGACTAATTGTTTATAAAATACACCACCAGTCGTTTTAGCGGATTGATTGACCTTCAGCACGGGCGAAGGATTATTCGCCTTGACCCAAAAACCCTGGAAAGGTGGTATCAATCCATTACCCAATGAGCCGGTTGTACCGTTCCAGGTCAAATAGCCTCCATTGCCAGAGTTGATCGACGTATCCCAGAGGTAGATAGTATTATCCACATTAGTTTTCACCCAACTTAGATCATCCCAGTCGATTGTGGCAGCGAAAGGATTACCCACCAGATTCCAACCGGAATCGGCAGTAGTGGTATAGGAAATTCCAAAATCAAACTCGCCAGCGACTCCATCGCTTTCCAGACCGATGATGTCCAACAGAGACGGAAGAGGCGCCGAATAAGCTGGTTCGCCAGTGATGTCCCCAAAAACATAAGTGAATAAGCCGCGTCCCGGAACGGTGACATCGGTATCAGCGCCGGGCTTGCGCCAGCGTTGATTATCCGTTCCCGCAGATGTTTCATCATAATATAATACCGATGGTGAACCGGTCGCTGAATCAGAACCGGTGTAACCCTGAGTAAAAATAGCATCCAGGAAATCACCATAATTGGAAACCAGCGGGGCTGCCAGTAAGCGCCACCCGGTGGATCCAACGATCTCACGTTGCATACGCAGGTTACCACTGACAACAGATTTTGTATTGGCTATCAGAGTATTCCCTGACGGGATCAGCAGATTTCCATTTTCAAGATAAAGGGTTCCGGTAACCGCGAGATTTCCGCCGGCTGTGACCCCAGTGCTATTATTTACAACCAGATTGGTAAAGGTGCTAGGTGCAGTCAGGCTTTGCGCGGCTGTTCCATTAAGGAGGACATAACCCAGGGCGACACTCCCCAAATTAAGATCGCCACCAATGATAATCGAATCCGAAGCGCTGCCATTGAACTCACCAGAGCCATTCACATCAGCGCTTATTTCAAAACTTATACCTCCGGACAGAGTCACGTCAGCTCCGGCCTCAATAACGATACATTCGATCGACTGGTTATCAACCTGGATAACCGGTTGTTTAGTGCCAACCGCCGGATCAGCGGGAATATATACAATATCAGTGAGGGTGGGCACACCATTGCTCCAGTTACGCACATCCTCCCATTCACTGGTATAGGTTTCGCCTCCCAGGCTGCTTTCCCATTCGGTATTATACTGATTAAACATTACTGTGGCATTGTCGGAAATACTGACGGCATTTAGAACTCCGGTAATCGTTGCCGTTTCAATATTCAATGATGATTGCAGACTCTGGGTATAGGTACCGTCACCCTGATCGACAATGCTCCCGAGCAGTGTGCCTGCATCGGTGATCAGATTAACGGATGCTCCGCCGCTGGGCAGATTATTGCCCTGGTCATCCTTTACCTGCACCGTAATCGCGGAGGTGCTGGATCCATCGTTAACCAGGATGGTTGGATCAGCAGTGATCGTCGTGGTAGTTGGATCGGCAGTGCCGGGATTGACGGTAAAACTATTAGAATTGCCCGTTTCTGTCCCGGAAGAATTGGTGGCGGTAATATTAAAATTGCCCGTGTTGGTAATACTGACCGTATGGGATGCCAGGATACCCCCGGTGAAACTGGCTGTCGTTCCTGATCCGGTACCCAGGGTGCCGTTGGAAGTAATATCGACCGTACCGGTAAAACTGGCATCCAGGGTTTGGGTGCCATCCACGGCAGAAATTTTGATATTAAAAGCCTCACCCGCCGTGTGTGTTAGAATATCACCGCCGCTCTCCCGCTCAACCAGAAAAGTAGTGAACTCACCCAACGATAAAATCGAAAAATCAGCGCTTTCTATTGCTGTCAGCAAACCGGAACTGGCAGTTATTCGTTTAACGCCGGTTGCATCAACCGTGAGATTATTAAAAGTCGCCAAGCCGGCGGCATCGGTGGCTTGAGTAGTTGTTCCACCAAGATTGCCAGTGCCAGTAGTAAAGGTAATGACAATATTAATCGCAATGGTGTCCACCGCATTATCATATTGGTCGTTCACCTGAATGGTTGGATAGGGTGTGATTATTTCACTGATATTAGTATTAACGGGAGATTGTGCAAAAGACAGCTTTGCGGCAGTGCCGTGTACCATCGTTAGGGTCCCGAAATTTGTATCCCCGGAGGGACCAGTCGTACCCACATTGGTAATATTACCGGTATTTGGTAGACCTCCGGTGGTGGGCCGAACCTGAAGATTGCCAAAGATAACTTCACCGGGTTTATCTGGCGTGCTGGATTCTGCACTCACTGTGAATGTGACCTGAGAAGCTGTAATACTGGTATAAGAAACTGCCAGTGTCGTGGCTGTTCCAAAGGCGGGGTTAATTGTCACAGTCGGTGTGGCACCAGTGTCCCATTCATAACCAGTCGGAGCATTCAATATAATCGTGCCGTTTAGGTTGAGTTCACCGATTACATCCTCGGTTATCCGTGGTCCAGATAGGGCAGTAAAAGTGGTATTTACATCATCGGCGGAGATTGCCTCACCACCGGTCGCCGGATCCAGCAGACGTACGCTAATACCATATTTCTGGGATAAATAGTCTTCAACGCTGATGCGCTCAGAACTTGATAAAAGACGATCATAAATAATTATTTCAGCAATCAGACCATCCCAACTGTCATTGTTATTTTGGGAGCCGCGGCCAATCGTAAGCTCGGTAGCCGACGATATGGTACCTGAGGGTGGCGAACCTGAGGCGCTGGGATTATTTAATACACCATCAACATATAAATTGTATTCATTACCGGACTGCCATTCCCATTCAATGATCTGGCCGGAAGTAGACTGGAAATCAGCAGCGCTCTCTAATTGGTTGGTCGTGATATTGCTGATAACACTGGTGCGAATAACATTGGAGGCTGCTCCAATGTCACCGATGGCATCATAGCGAATCGTAAAATATTGATCGACCCCTGAAGGAGCACTGGCGATAATAAAACCATTATCCGTACCTGTCACGTCAGAGTTAATTACGGCAAAAGTAGTAAACTCCGTCATCCCGTTGATATACAATTCACCATCGTCATCGGTGAATGAATCCTTGTTACCAATAAATTCCAGGGCAGCGGTATTATTCAAAGTAGCAGCAGCACTGCGAAAAACCGGTTTTTTAAGACCGGAAGTAAAATGACGGTCATTACCACTCTGATCGTTCCATTGCACGGCCGATTCACCCTCAATAGCCGCCGTTATCCCAGCATCGCTGTAAACACCAACATCCGAACGTAGCCACAACTGTAAGTCAGTAATAGTACCTGGAGTACCCCAGGCAATATTACGAGTGGCTGGCGTACTATCATAAGTACCATCATTTACTATAAAAGATACTGTCCGTGTTGAGTAGGCAGGCGTTGCATTGGTGTTCTCGTAAGTAACGGCGCGCAAAGCTGTCTGGTAATTAGAAATAGTGGTTGCACCAGTCAGGGTTAAGGTTCCGGTAATATTATCCCAACTGCCAGTAATTCCCAGTTGATCGCTAAAAGCCAGAACATCTTCGCCGGAGAAATAATTACCGGTAATCTGGACAGTAGCACCTGAAAGGTTGATATTATCTCCATCAGCCGGAACAATCGTGGTAGTGATCTGAACGGCTCCATCCCCGGGGTTGTACGTGAGGGGACTTGTTTCAATCGCTGACAACGTAGGAGCATCATTGACCGACGTGACGGTAATGTCCCGGGTTTCCGTATTACTCGCATCTGTGCCATCGTTCACAGTAATAGCGAAAGTCCGGATAACGGTGGAAGGATCAGGATTGCTATTTGAATAAGTAACACCACGCAGGGCAATCTGATAATCAGCGATAGCGGCCGTACCGGTAAGCGTTAAAAGTCCGGAGGATGAATTCCAACTCCCGCTGATACTGGCGGTATTGGTAAAGCTCAGTAAGTCTTCGCCATTAATATAATTAGTGGTGAGTTCCACCGTTGCGCTTTCCAAATAGGCGTCATCAGCATCAGAAACAGTCAACGTTGAGCTTAGCATGATGGGAGAGCCGCCATCGGTATAATCCAGATCGGCAGTTTCCAGATTGGCCAGTACCGGAGCTGCATTTGTGAAACTAAGAGAAATATTGCGCGTCAGCGTATTGCTGTCGGCGCTTCCATCGTTGACAGTAAAACTTATTGTTCTTAATGCCGTAGAGGGCGTGGCATTAGTATTGGAATAGGTTACCGCACGAAGAGCGGTTTGATAATCGGCCTGGGATGCCGATCCGGATAAACTGAGTATACCGGTAGTGGAGTTCCAACTGCCGGTTATGCCATTCTGATCGTTGAATCCCAAAACATCTTCGGTGTTGAGATAATTAGCGGTAATCGCTACATGAGCACTGCTGAGATTAAGATCACTGTAATCGGAGGTAGTAATTGACATGGTAATATTAACCGCACCCGATCCGGCGGCGTAGTTCAAATCAACGGTTTCAATACCAGCTAAAACGGGTGCTTCATTCACTGCGCTGACCGTAAAAAATGTGGCCGGATCATTGGAAGTATTATATTCGGTAGACAGCCAATCTGCCGAACGTGCGATATTTGAAATACGCACTTCATCAATCAAACCATCCCAGGAACTGGTTGTACCATCCCGAGACCCTTTTCCAATATAAAGGTTTGAACTACCGGATGTCAGCCCAGCTTTAGAAGTAGTATAACCCGGTGTATCCAACGCACCATCCAGATAAAGCACCATGGGATTTGTCTCGGTCCAGGATGTCACGATCTGCTGCCAATTAGTCGTCTGAACACCCCCGCTGCTTTCAAGACGAACTTTATTGTTATTACCTGTTTTGAGAGAAGTATGAATAATATTAGTTCCACCACTGGAAGTGGCGGCTGCGTCATAACGTATTCCCAAACGGTCCTCAGTGCCGGTTGGTATATCACCAAATATTAGTCCTTTATCGGTTCCCGTTACATCAGCTTTTGCCCACAGCGAAATCGTCAGCGCGGTCATTCCGTCAAGGTAAGCCGATGAGGAAGCGTCTCCCAAATCATCACCGTTCCCGGCAAATTCTCGTGCACCGGCAATCTTACCGGTACTGGATGCAGCAGTTCCATTATCCACCAGAACCCGGCCATTGCTGGAGGCATCGGTAATTCCATTATTAAAATGCCAGACAGCCAGGTAATTGGAATTCCAAGTGGTATTGACGGATTGATCAGAAAAAATCGTTGAGTTACCGAAGTATAAATATATTTCCGTATCTAACGTAGACGATAGCGCAGGAATGCGAACCCAGCTAATGTATTCACCGGTAGTCGAGCTGTACTTTTCCATTTCATGGTCTAACAGCGTTGAACCATCGGAAGACGTAAAAATAATATCATATCCGCTGGGATTGGCGACCCCCCCACCATTACCGGTCGATCTAAGATCATTGTGCGTGAGACTGATTAAAACAGGGAAATCCACCAAATCAGAAGTGCCACCAACCTGAGTACTGCTGATGATCAGTTTTTTCCGATAGTCATAGCCAGTGGGCTGGGCACTTATACTTGCCGCTAAGGCAAGTATAAATAAGAAAGTTAGTATTTTATGGTCGGATTTCACCGTTTATCATTCCTGCTACAGCACAAAAGGTAAGCATTAATCATAGCATTAAATTGTGATGAATTTCACAACAAATAGTTACAGAAAACAGCCTTTTACAAATTAGATTACCCCTGAATTTACTGCTCTTTAAGCAGACCACGCCTGACCAACAACGGTTCAATCTCTGCGTCACGCCCGCGAAAACGACGGTAAGTCACAGCAACATCCTCGGTGCCGCTGAGACCAAGAATGTATTTCCGGTATTTAGCTGCCAGTTCAGGATTATATAAATCGGTTTCCTTAAAGGCTTGAAATGCATCGGCATCAAGGGTTGCAGCCCAGATATAGCTGTAGTAACCAGCGGAATAACCACCTGAAAAGATATGATTAAAATAAGGACTGCGATAGCGGGAAATGATTTCCGGCAGCAACTCCATTTTGGCGAAGGAAGAGTTTTCAAATTCGTTTGGATCCCGTTGGCCGGTTTCAACCAGGGTATGCCAATCCATGTCCAGAAACGATGCAGCCAGGTATTCCACCATCTCAAAACCCTGGTTGTGTAGTCGGGATTCAGTAATTTTTTCGATTAGTTCTTCCGGAATTACTTCACCAGTCTCATAATGGATAGCATATTCCCGTAATACTTCCGGTTCCATGGCCCAATTCTCCATTATCTGGCTGGGCAACTCCACAAAATCCCTGGGCATTAATTGATTGGTATAGACACGATTTCGAAGCAGGCCATGAAGCGCGTGTCCGAACTCATGAAATAGAGTAGTCACTTCATAAGAACTCAACAGGGCCGGTAATTCCCCGGTGGGACGGGAAAAATTGCAGACATTTATTGCAACCGGACTAACCCAGTTTTCATGGCGATTGGACTGGGAACGAAATCCGCTGCACCAGGCACCGACCTGTTTCCCCTGCCGGGGATAGTAATCGGTATAAAGGATTCCAAGATGTCGGCCATCAGCTTCCTTTACCTCAAAAGTTTTTACTTCCGGATGGTAGATTGGCAGATCAGTGTGTTCGGTAAAAGTGATTCCGAACAACCGATTCGCGACCAGGAAAGCGCCTTGGCGAACATTATTTATTTCAAAATAAGACCGCAACTGTGTCTCGTCAAGATTGTATTTTGCCTGCCGAATTTTTTCGGAATAATACCACCAGTCCCAGGACTGCAACTTGAATCCACCGCCCTCCTGATCGATTAACTCCTGAAGTTCTGTGGCCTCAGCCTGAGCACGTTTCAGGGCGGGCTGCCAAAGTTGATCGAGTAAATCATAAACAGCTTTGGGATTGCCGGCCATACTACGTTCCAAGACATAATCGGCATAGGTCTCATACCCCAATAATTCGGATCTTCGGATGCGTAAATTAATAATCTTGACCAAGTATTCTTTATTATCTAACTGGTCATTATTGTCACCGCGATTGATATATGCTCGATATATTTTCTCGCGCAGGTCACGCCGCTGAGAGTACTGCAGGAACGGTATCCAACTGGGTTTATCCAGGGTAAACAACCATTTCCCGGGCTGACTCCTTTCGTTCGCTAATTGAGCCGCAGATTGCCGTACTCTTTCTGGCAGTCCAGCCAGATCAGCTTCATTTTCTAGCACTATTTCCCAGTTATTATTCTCTTTCCGGATATTCTGGCCAAATTCCATTTTAAGTAAGGCCAGTTCGGCATTGATTTTCCGCAGTTCCTGTTTGTCTTGCGACTCAAGGTTAGCGCCATTACGGGAAAAATCCTGGAAAATTTTATTGAGTAGCGTGTTCTGTTCATCGGTCAATCGCGCACTGTCGGTATTTTCAAAGACCACTTTAATTCTGGCAAACAGTTTTTCATTTAGCAGGATATCACTTCGATGATCCGATTTGATGGGACTGAAAGTTTCTTCGATGTTGTCCAATTCGTCGGTAGCATCGGTACCACTGATATTATTAAAAACATTTTCGACCCGTTCTAGGGACCGACCGCTGGCTTCGAAGGCTTCAATGGTATTGCTGAAGTCGGGCTGCTCCGTGCTGTTAATGATGGCGGCAATCTCTACTTTCTGCTGCTCGATTCCCTCCTTCAGGGCTGGCAAATAATGATCCACCTTGATCAGATCAAATGGCGGTACCTTAAAAGGTGTATCCCATTCACTA
>JABMPO010000341.1 GCA_013203015.1 Fidelibacterota bacterium | reverse complement strand
TAGCAACAGCCAGCAACTCCTGTCCGTGGTTAATCGGTGTACCGGTATACTCAGTACCCACATCCAAATTGACGAGCAACAATTCGTAACTTGGCTGCCAGGATTCGTTAATCAGATAATAAACGAATACAAAAAACGGCGCCATTGTAACTGTCAGCACCAGCACCCAGACACTGCGGATTTGCTCGCGGAAACTTTTCTTGATCACGGAAAGTAATTTCACGACCGTAATCTCCTGCCGGTGAGGTGAATAAAGACATCTTCCAGAGTATTTTCCCGCAGTGTGATTTCCCGCGCTATAACACCGATTTCGGTTAATTGAGCGGTAATCTGCGGCAGGAGGCCCACAAGATTGGGCGCCTTGAAAATCAAATGGTCATCATTTATTTTTACTGATTCACAGATCTGCTGAATTGCATTCAGAATTGTATCCTGTCCGACTTCGCTGTCACTATCGTCAAAAACAATTTCCAGCAGATCGCCTTCCCCGATTGATTGCTTCAGATTCCCCGGAGTGTCCAGCTTAAGCAATTTGCCATTATCAATGATCGCAACTCGATCCGCCAGGCGATCAGCCTCGTCCATATTGTGGGTGGTCAGGATCACGGTTTTCTCCCGTGCCAAACCTTTGATAAAATTCCGTACCAGCAAGCGACTCTGGGGATCCAGACCGGCTTCCGGTTCATCCAGCACCAACACCATGGGATCATGAATCAGGGCCAGGCAAATATTCAGACGGCGCTTCATCCCGCCGGATAGTTTGGCTGCCAGAGTATCAGCTTTGCCGGTGAGCCCCAGCATATCCAACAAATTATTGGCGCGTTTTAGGGCAGCATTGTCCGGGAAGTCGTACATCTTAGCCATAAATACCAGTTGCTCGCGGCAGGTGAGCCTGGGCCAAAAGATATTCTCCTGAGGACAGATACCAATATGGTTTCTGACACCTGCTTCCTGAATAGTGGGATCGGTGAATTCTACTGTGCCGCCGGTAACCGGCAACAGCCCGCAAATCATGTTAATGGTGGTTGTTTTACCGGCACCGTTGGGCCCAAGGAAGCCGAATACTTCCCCACGCCGGATTTCGAAGCTGATACCATCCACCGCTTTCACATCACCGAAATGTTTCCGTAAATCGCTGATGCAGATTACCGTTTCCGGTGGATTTTGATTATTTTGGGAGGGGTTCATAGAGCAGAAATTTACATCTTGTCAGAGCAACCTACCAGCCCGGCAGAATAACCTTCCCGGTCTCAACGAAGCGACCTGGAAGGTTAACTACTTCCCGAATCGTTTTCATTTAACAAATCAGAATAACCTTCGATCAAACCTTCCTGAAGAGTATTAAGGATCATCAGGCGTCCAACCAATACACGAAACATTTTTTTCGGATTTTCCTCTATATCCTCCTCAGCCAACCTACCCATCACGTCCAGAAATTGTTTCTGTGACTCCAGATAAATTGTTTGCAGCTCATATACGGTTGATACTTCAATAATCCACTCATAATCCATAGAATGGATTGCTTTCAGCATCTGAGCAGTATTCCAGGTAGCCGATGTTAATAAAGCCAATTCAAGGTTGAGGTTGAAATTATCTAAATCAATCTCAGGTTTTGACAGGTACACTATTAATGAATCATTAGTTGATGTATAATTTTCGTGAGTTCCTTTTATTTCTTCCAGGTTATTTTTGATTTCATTCTCGATACCCACTTTCAATTTAGCGGCCAGTTCCAGGTTTTCCCGATCCTCCCACCATTGATCGACACCTAAGGCCACCAAAACAGCAAACATAACAGAAACAATTTCAATAATTATTCTGTTGATCTTAGCAAAATTATAATTTGAAGGTAACTTGGGTAATGTGTTATTAACAGTCATATATATCCTTATGTATTTCCCAAACTGGGTGCATTATTTATCAATTGAAAGGATAAAGTTACAAAATCATAAAATAAGTCTAATCTTGAATCCGAGCAGTTCCCCATAATTGACGACTGTGATTTATATATATTTTAATCCAATTTAATCATAATTTTCACATAATGGATGCCCACGGGTACCCGTGGTTCCATCAATTACCCGGCTTCACGCG
>JABMPO010000340.1 GCA_013203015.1 Fidelibacterota bacterium | reverse complement strand
TCGCCTGGCGTAAACCAAGTTTGTAAAAGGTCGAAAAACCGCTTCTTTTTGGTAGGATAACTGCCTGAAGAATTTCTCCTTTCCGTAGAGCGGTTGTACCGGGACCAGTAATAAAATCACCAATCGGTAGTTCACTCTGACTACTTGAACTGATTAACCTCACGCTTGCTTCATGGGCGTAGAGAGCCGGCAGCGTATCGCCAGCAGGAGAGGCATTGCAGATATTGCCGCCTAGGGTCGCCCGGTGCCGAATCTGCACACCAGCAAATTGGTTGGTGGCCTGCCATAAAGCGTGAAAATGATCGTGAATTAGACTGCTATTCTTTAGCGTTTCAATGCTGGTCAGGGAGCCGATTACGATTTCCGTGTCGGCCTCAGTAATTCCGATAAAATCAGATATTTTTTTCAAATCGATTAAATTTTCCGGCAGCGACAGACCATTTTCATAACGCGGCATTAGATCGGTGCCACCAGCCAGCAAGGTTCGCTTAGCGGGCGAAAATTCAGCTAACAAATCAAATAACTGGCGCTGATTTTCAGGTCGGAAATACTTCACTACTCGCCATCCTTTTCGACCGCATCGAGAATTTTTTTGTAGCCGGTACAGCGGCAAATATTCCCAGCCAGTCCCTGTTTGACCGTTTCCCGATCGGGATTCTCACAATCACATTGCACCTGCTCAGCCGACAAGATCATCCCCGGGATGCAGTAGCCACATTGTACTGAATGTTTATCGATAAAAGCCTGTTGTAAATCGGTCAGGCCTTCTGCCGGGGTAACTCCTTCAATAGTTTGAATATTCGTGCCATGGGCTTCCACTGCCAAGATCAGGCAGGAATTAACCGTTTCTCCATCCATGATCACCGTGCAGGCACCACATTCACCCTCACCACAGACTTCCTTGGCACCAGTAAGACGCAGGTCATCGCGCAAGAAATCCAACAGCCGCAAATGGGTCGGCACAGTACGCTTGATTTCCATCCCATTAATAGTAACAGAAAGGTCAAAGGTCTCAACATTTTCTACATACAACATTAGTGTGCCTGGACCTCGACAGCAGCCTGATAAAATTTTTGAAATGCTGCAAAATCAGGTTCGATGGCGGCGGGAATTGTAATCATCTTTTGGGCAGCCGCGATGTCTTTCAAACCGCTTCCTGTTGCCAATACCACAACTGAATTGTCCGATTTGACTAAATCTCCATCAAGTGCTTTGAGCAATCCGGCAAACGCCGCAGCGGCGGCCGGCTCGGTGAAGATACCGGTTTTTTCCGCCATCAACTTCTGGGATTGCAGGATCGCTTCATCACTGACGGTGATTCCGAATCCGTTTGATTCCCGGACTGCCCGTAACGCTTTCAAGCCATCACGGGGCAGATCGACGGCGATACTGTCAGCTACAGTTTGAGCTTGCACTGACTTAATAATGGAATTCGAAACAAGCGCCTTCACTATCGCTGCCGAGCCATCGGCCTGGACAGCAATGATCCGTGGCAGGTGACCGATCCAACCCAATTTCAGCAAGTCATAGAAACCTTTATAAACTCCGCCAATTATGCATCCATCACCTACCGGCACAAAAACAAAATCTGGTGCCCGCCAGTCCAACTGCTCGGCAATTTCCAGGGCTACAGTCTTCTTCCCTTCCGACATTACCGGATTAATCCCGGTGCTGCGGGAATACCAGCCAAATCGCTCCGCCACTTCAGTGGCCAAATCAAAGGCGGCATCATAATTACCGTCCACAGGACAAAGGATTGCACCATATTGCAGAATCTGGGTCAGTTTGGCCGGAGGTGCCGTCGCTGGCGCCAGAATTACCGCCTTTTGACCATGACAAGCGGCTAATGCCGCCAGCGATGCGGCAGCATTTCCAGTGGAAGCGGTAACAATGGTATCCATTTTTAATTCGGCGGCGTGTTGCAGACCCACTTCTGAAGCCCGGTCTTTGAGACTCCCAGATGGATTGCGCGTATCATCTTTGATCCACAAACTGGCGATTCCAATTTCCTCGCTGAGACACGGAGCTGTTACCAATGGTGTGCCGCCCACCTGAATTGTTTTATTCTCCGGTTGTCCCATAACCGGCAACAATGGACTGAAGCGCCAGAGTGACCGGTCCTGATTATCAGCTAATCCTTGCTTATCCCAATGACTAGTTATCAAATCATAATTATAGAATGCGTCAAGGTTAGCGCCGCAGTCGGGACAAGTGTAATGGAATGAAACTGGGTTATGAACATGCCCACAATCCAGGCAACGATAACCAATCAACCGCTGATTCAAATCCAACACTCAATTACTCTGACTATTCATTATTGATATTGCTTCACCAATCCTGTGCGTTCATTGAATTCCTCAATCGCCTGATCCCATTCATCGACCTTGGCATACTGGCGTTTCCAATAATCATCATCGTACCACTGGGCATTTAATTCATCAACGGTTTTGCCCTGTTGCTCAATCCAGGTAAAATATTTCAGATTGTGCATTCGTTTGCGATCGTAATAGGAAGTTTCCAACATGCTATCGATACCCAGTTCCAGTAACCGACCGTGGTAATCAATGGCGGCCTGGGTGGAACTGTATTCACCATATTCAGATTTGGCTTCTGACAGTCGCGATTGATACATTTCCATTGAATCGGTACCAACCGTGAAGACTACATCGTGCTCGTTCAGCTCGTAATACTTGGCCATTTTAATGGCGCCAATGATGTTACCAATCCCAGAAATTCCAAAATGATGTAATCCTTTAATCACATCAGTGGATATACCATTATTAATGAGAATACGATGTCCTTCTTGCTCATTGAATAGACGCAGAAACGCCATCGTTTCATTGTCATCGATATCAACTACCATATCGGTATTGCGGAGATTGTGAATCCAGGGAACATGCTTATCACCGATGCCTTCGATGCGGTGGGCACCGAAGCCATTATAAAGCAAGGTTGGGCATTGTAGGGCTTCGCCAGCACCAACTTTGATGGTGGGAAAAACTTCTTTCAGGTAATCACCGCTACCTAAAGTACCGGCCGATCCCTGGGTTAAAAATAGGGCGCTGAAACGATAGTCGGTACCACATTCGGCAGCAAATACTTCGGCCATGGCTGGACCGGTTATGGCGTAATGCCACAGGGAATTACCGATCTCGGCAAACTGGTTCAGGACTACCAGTTCATCACCACGTTCGGCCACCAGCTCTTTAACTTTATCATAAATTTCTTTAACGTTGCTTTCACCGCCGGGAGTCCTGATAATTTCCGAACCGATATCTTCCAACCAGTCAAACCGTTCCTGGGACATCTCCTCAGGCAGGATTCCAATCGATGGACAGCCCAGCAGATAGGAATTGAAAGCGCCGCCGCGACAGTAATTGCCCGTGGAGGGCCACAATGCTTTCTGGGTAGTGGGATCAAAATGACCAGTTACCAATTTCTCTACCAATGGACCGAAAGTAGCACCAACTTTATGGGCACCGGTAGGAAAATATTTACCCAACAAAACAAAGATGCGTGCTTTCACGCCTGTTAATTCTTTCGGCAATTCTACGTAGTTTACCGCACCAAATTGACCACCCTGTTTAACCGGTTCGTTTTTCCAGGTAATCCGGAACAGATTGCGAGGATTCAAATCCCATAAACCGATATTTTTTAACTCCTGCCGAATGCCATCGGGAATCAGATCCGGATTCGCCATCTGCCGGTAAGTCGGGATTATTATATTATTATCACGGCAGCGTTGGATTGTATTTTTCAACACCTGTTCGTTAGATTTCATTAATTCATTTTCCAATTCATAAAATTATTTTTGCTATTAATCGGACGATGCCGCAGCATCGCCCGATTTCCATTCTACTCTTATTTCAGTAAAATCCTTATGGTACGATTCTCGTACCGGTTTTTCCTTCCAGGGCAGCTACAGCCTTATTCAGCGAAGTAATGATTGCCCGATCTCCACCTGATTTCATAAACCTGATACAGGCTTCCACCTTGGGTCCCATGCTACCGGCCAGGAATTGACCGTCAGCCAAATGCTGTTCCATTTTAGCTACGGTAACTTCGTTCAGAGCCTTTTGGTCTGGTTGTCCAAAATTGATAAAGGCATTTTCCACATCAGTCAGGATTAAGAATATATGAGCATCCACAACTTTTGCCAGAACCTGTCCGGCTTTGTCTTTGTCAATTACCGCTTCAACCCCACGAAGTTGCTGGTTATCCTTCTCGATTACCGGAACACCACCACCACCGGCAGTAATCACAATGACACGAGCATTTACCAACGTTTTAATGGAGAAAGCTTCGATAATGTCAATCGGCTCAGGCGATGGAACCACCCGTCGCCAGGATTTTTCGGTTCCTGGCTTTACTTCTTTTAGCAGGTAACCCTTGGATTCGCGCAGATCGTCGGCTTCAGCCTTGGTATAGAATGGTCCCACCGGTTTACTGGGATTATCAAAATCCGGATCATCTTTATTAACCAGGACTTGGGTTACCACCGTAGCGATCGGTATTTGCTTACCGACAATACGGAAGGCATTCTGAAGTTGATCCTGGAACATGAAACCAATTTGGCCCTGGGTCATGGCACCTAGTACATCCAGTGGTTGTGGTGGTACCAAAGCTTTGCCTTCTTCTTGTTGAATCAGCAGATTACCTGCCTGAGGACCATTCCCATGGGTCAGGATTAATTTATAACCACGACGGTTCATCTCTACCAATTGGTGGGCCGTGAGAACCACATTATTCAATTGTTGCTTAAAAGTACCTTCTTCATCAGGTTGTTTTATGGCATTTCCACCAAGAGCAATGACCACTAGTTTACTGGTATCAAACATGGCTAGAGCACAATCCTCTGATCTGACATTGTCAAACCCATTACAGCCTTCTGAACATGCAGGCGATTCTCGGCCACATCTACAATAATTGAACGTTCACCAGATGCTACCGCATCTGTTACCTCATTTCCACGATCAACCGGCATCGGGTGGATGTATAATCCATCATTGGTCAATTTCATCTTCTCTTCGTTACAAGTCCAGCCATCAATTTGCATGGCTTTTTTTACTTCTCCGGCTTTATCGAACTCACCGGATGCGTAAGCAGCGGGACTCATCCAATTACGGGAGTAAACCACATCAGCCCCGTGGTATCCTTCTACCAGATCATTAGTTATATTGAAGCTGGAACCACTGGTTTTGCAGTTGGCCTTGGTCATTTCAATCACTTCCGGATCAAGGTCATATCCTTCCGGATAGGCCAGGCTAACATCCATGCCAAAACGGGAACTGATTAACAGATTTTCCTGAATCGAACCCCAGGAACGGGCCAGTGCGCCCTGCCCCCAGACCATCAACAGTTTTTTCCTTTTCAAATTGGTACCCAGCCGCTGCTGCAAGCCCATGATGTCGGCCAAGCCCTGACAGGGATGAAAACGATCATCGGCCATATTCACAATAGGAATGGTAGCGTATTGGGCATATTCGCGCAACAACCGATCGCCATCGCCATAGGCCGCGATTTTGTCCTCCAAAATCCGGATTCCCAGCCCGACCGCATAACGACTCATGACATTGGCCGCATCTTCAATCGTTTCACCGGCACTATGCTTGGTTTTAAGCCGCATTGATTTGGGCTCTAAAAACTGGGCATGTCCACCAAGTTCAGTAGCAGCAGCTTCAAACGATTGCCGGGTACGCACCGATGGATTGTAGAAAAACATCAGGAAAGTACGATGTTTTAATAGATCAGTATATTTATCAGCGTAGCGATTTTTCTTCATATCATGCGCTACCCTAAGAGTTTGTTCCAATTCCTCCAGCGACCAATCCTGGGTGCAGATCAGATCTTTCCCTTTCATTTCCATAGTAATATCCGCCTTACCGGATCAGCAAAGACATGACGGCTTTTTGGAAATGCAGCCGGTTCTCGGCTTCGTCAAAGGCAACTGAATTGGGGCCATCTAATACTTCATTGGTAACCTCAAAACCACGGTCAGCCGGCAAACAATGCATATACATCACATCTTCACGAGCATTATTCAACATATCCTGATCACAGATCCAGTCCTTATTCTGATTAAACAATGCCAGCATCTTGCTATCATCACCGGCAGCAACATTTTCAAATTCATCCTTGGCACCCCAACATTTAGGGTAGACCACATGAGCATCTTGAAAAGCTTCCTTCATATCATATTGAACTTCAAATTTGCTGCCATTTGCCTTTGCCATGCTTTCGCAAGCAGAAATGACTTCATCATCCAATTCAAATCCTTTGGGCTGGACCTGAACAACATCCAGGCCAAGTTTCGTTGCTGCAATGATTGAACTGTGCGGGACACTTAATGGTTTTTCGTAACTGGGAGAATAAGCCCAGCTCATGACAAATTTCTTTCCTTTAAAACTACCTAATCTTTCTTTGATTGTAAGCATATCAGCGCCACCCTGACAGGGATGGTATTTATCGCATTCCATATTAATAATGGGAATATTGGACCATTTAGCAAATTCCTTCATATAGGCAGTAGCTCGACCATAAACCCATCCTGTGGGAGGTCCATACATGCGAATGGCAATACCGTCACCATAGCCGGCCAATGTTCTTGCAACATCAGAAACCCGTTCGGTGGAATAGGCTTTTTCGTCGCCTTCGACGGCTGGCGTATAAATTGTATCAGAAGCCAGAAAATGAGCATGACCACCCATTTGAGTCATTCCCGATTCAAAAGAATTACGAGTCCGCAGGGATTGATTGTAAAATATCATGTACAATGATTTAGCCCGCATTAAATGATCATG
>JABMPO010000339.1 GCA_013203015.1 Fidelibacterota bacterium | reverse complement strand
GCGAACAGCCAGCGGTTTGGGTGTGAAATCTTAATTTCCAAGATCGGGGATCTTTGGCACCATATTTTTCCTTCATACGCCGAGCCCAGATACGCCGTGCGGCACGGTACTTGGCAATTTCCTCAAAGAAATCCACGTGTGAATTAAAAAAGAATGATAAACGGGGTGCAAAGTCATCAACATCCTGTCCGGCTTCAATTGCATGTTCAACATAAGTGAATCCATCAGCCAACGTAAATGCCAATTCCTGGACGGCAGTCGATCCGGCTTCCCGGATATGATATCCACTGATTGAAATTGTATTGAACTGGGGCAAATTTTCGGTACAAAAAGTCATCATGTCGGTAATAATCCGCATTGATGGCTTCGGCGGGAATATCCATTCTTTCTGGGCAATAAACTCCTTTAATATATCATTTTGAAGCGTACCGCGCAGTTGACTGGAAGCTACCCCCTGCTGTTCGGCAACGGCAATATAAAATGCCAGCAGAATAACAGCGGGGCCATTGATAGTTTGGGAAACAGAAATTTTTCCCAGATTAATTTGGTCAAATAATATTTCCATATCCCGGAGAGAGGCCACACTGACACCACATTTACCAACTTCACCGATTGCGAAGGCGTGCCCCGGATCGTAACCCATAAGGGTTGGCATATCGTAGGCCACAGATAGACCTGTCTGTCCCTGCTTCAGCAAAAATCGATACCGGCGGTTTGTTTCCTGTGGCGTTGCAAAACCGGAAAACTGGCGCATTGTCCAGAGTCTGCCACGATACATATTAGTATGCACACCCCGGGTATAGGGATATTGTCCGGGAAATCCCAGTTTAGTAAGATATTCTGGCGACTGTTCGTTCGGCAGATAAAGCAGATCTACTGGTTGGCCACTAATAGTATCGAAATCATAATCCCGAGTCCCGGCGGACTCCACTTCGCTTTTCCATAATTTAAAAGCTTCGTCAAATGTTTGATTTTTTTTGCCCACGATAATTCCTATAAACTTGTGAAATGATTGATACTAATCAAAAGACCTATATTTTCTAATTCGACATAGAAAGAGCCGTCCCCCGATAGCCGTAACAATAATATCAAATTCATTCTGTTTCCTTCGTAAGGCATCCTCTGCATCAGATTATTTAGTAATTCAGCATTCAATTTAGAATAACGCCTTAATTGATGCTATGATTCCACTGGTATCTAGCTTCAATATTTTCAGCAATTCATCTCGGGTGCCATGGGGAATAAATTTATCGGGAAAGCCCAGCATTTTGACGGTCCCATTGTAGCCTTGCTGGTACAACCAGTTAGCTGTATTGTTCCCAAATCCGCCCAGTATAGTCCCTTCCTCGATCGTAATTACTCTATTAAATCGCTTTTGAAGATTCCGCAGATATTGATGATCCAGCGGTTTCACAAACCGGCAATTGACAACTTCGCAGGAAATTTCGGATTTCGCCAATTCTTCAGCGGCTGCCAAAGCTTGATATACCATTGGACCTAATGCCAGAATTGCAATATCTTTACCTGGTAGTTCAGTGGACCAACTTCCTATCGGTAATAGTTCCACTTGTCCTGATGGCATGTAATCTATGGCACTCGCCTTGGGATAACGAATCGCGAATGGTCCGTCGCTATAGTTAAGGGCGGTGTAGAGCAAATGTCGCAATTCATTGCCATTTTTTGGTGAGGCGACTACCATTCCCGGTATGACCTGTAAATATGCTAAATCAAGACTACCGTGGTGGGTTGGACCATCCTCTCCCGCCAGACCAGCACGGTCAAGACAGAATATGACCGGCAGATTTTGGACGGCTACATCATGAATAATATGGTCGTAAGCGCGCTGTAAAAAAGTAGAATAGATTGCTACAATCGGACGAATCTTATTAGTGGCCAGTCCTGCAGCAAATGTCACGGCATGCCCTTCAGCAATACCCACATCATAATAGCGATCCGGAAATTCCCGGGCAAAATTGACTAATCCGGTGCCTTCCCGCATGGCGGCAGTTATACAAACAGTATCTGAGCGATTGCGGGCAATTTCACAAACTAAGTCGCCAAAAACATTCTGAAAATTTGGTGCTTTTGCAACCGATTCCGAAGTTTTAGGCGCCTTACTATTTGCGGCTATTCCGTGATATTTTACCGGATCAACTTCCGCTGCTCCCAATCCCTTGCCCTTTTTAGTGTTAATATGTAACAAAACCGGGGTTTTAATATTTTTGATATTTTGGAGTGTAAGAATTAGTTCTCCGAGATCATGTCCATCAATGGGTCCTAAATATCTAAAACCCAATTCATCAAAAAGAATGCCTGGCACCAATAGATTTTTCAGACTTTCCTCGATCTTTTTCAGCCCCATCCTGACGGCAGATTTTCCAACTGGTAATGATCCGGCTAAGTCCCAAATTTCATTACGAATACGATTGTAAATGGGATTAGTCTGAATACGATTCAGATAAGTTCGCAGAGCGCCTACATTGGGGCTGATTGACATTTTATTGTCATTTAGTACAACCAGCAACTGTTTTCGGATACTGCCGGCATTGTTTAACGCTTCGAACGCCAGGCCACCGGTCATAGCGCCATCACCAATAATGGCAGCTACCTTGAAACTCTGGTTATTATGGTCGCGAGCGGCAGCTATTCCCAACGCTGCGGAGATTGAGGTCGATGCATGACCGGCTCCGAACGAATCATATTCGCTTTCTGATCTTTTCAGAAATCCGCTGAGCCCATTCAACTGCCTGATCGTCGCAAAACGATCCATCCTGCCAGTTAAAATTTTATGAGCATAGGCCTGGTGTCCTACATCCCAGACTATTTCATCTTCCGGCATGTTATAAACATAGTGCATGGCCACAGTCAACTCGATTGCACCCAGGGACGGAGCAAGATGACCACCGGTTTCGTTGATAACAGTTATAATAAATTCACGTAATTCCTGGCACAATTGCTTGAGTTCAGGAATAGAGAGCGGTTTTAAATCCGCCGGTGAGTGAATTCGAGCCAGAATTTTATGTTCCATCAAATCCCCTGCCTACCAAAAGCGAATTCATGAAACAGAGTAATATCATCAAGTTCCGGATGAAATGTTAAACCAATATGTCTACCCTGTCGTACTGCTGCGGGAAATCCATTATGACTTGCCAGTATCTCAACATTTGCACCCGTAGCAGTAATTCTGGGTGCCCGGATGAATGTAGCAGTAATTGACTGCGTTTCGTCACCAACATTGACTTGGATTTGTTCATCGAATGAGAAAACCTGTCGACCATAAGCGTTACGTTCCACTTCTACATTGATCAATTCGAACGTATCAATCTGGGAGTCAATCTGTTTATTTCCAAGCATGATGAGTCCTGCGCAGGTCCCGAGGATCGAAGCATGTTGGGCAAAATCCAAAATTGGTGCCCTAAATCGGCTGGCTTTGATCAATTTGGTCATCGTGGTTGATTCACCACCCGGGATTACCAGCCCGTCCAATGCATCCAGTTGTTTCGGATACCGAACAAGTTGCGTTTCCCAACCTAGCTGCCTGATAATGTCTTCATGCCGGGCGTAATCACCCTGCAGGGCTAACAAGCCAATTTTCACTACCAGCCGCGCTCCTGCAAACGTTGTTCCGGCGGTATTTCTGAAATGTCCAACCCCTTCATAGCGCTTTTCAGACCGGTAGAGATTTCCGCAAGTCGCGGAGGATCATCGAAATAGGTCACGGCTTCAACGATTGCTTTCGCTCGGTGAGCCGGATCTTCACTCATAAATATACCAGAACCAACGAATACCGTTTCAGCGCCTAATTGCATCATCAGAGATGCGTCGGCAGGTGTTGCGATACCACCGGCGGCGAAATTAGGTACTGGCAATTTGCCCGATTTGGCAACTTGCCGAACTTGTTCAAAAGGTGCACCTAATTCTTTGGCTCTGGCCATTAATTCTTCGGTTCCCAATATTGTTAATTCTTTTAGCTCACGCTGCACCTGACGCATGTGGCGGACAGCTTCAACAATATTGCCGCTGCCTGCTTCACCTTTTGTCCGGATCAAGGCTGCGCCTTCACCGATCCGACGCAAAGCTTCGCCTAAATTCCGGCATCCGCAAACGAAAGGTACCTTAAAATCATGTTTCCAAACGTGATTTGCCTCATCAGCCGGTGTCAACACTTCGCTCTCATCAATGAAGTCTACTTCCAGTGCTTCCAATATCTGCGCCTCTGCAAAATGGCCGATACGGCATTTAGCCATTACCGGAATGGACACTATGTCCTGAATACCCTTTACCATAGCCGGGTCGCTCATGCGGGCGATTCCACCGTCTTTTCTGATTTCAGCCGGGATGCGTTCCAGTGCCATCACCGCGACTGCACCTGCTTCCTCGGCAATTTTAGCCTGTTCGGGATTCGTTACATCCATAATAACTCCCCCCTTTAACATCTCAGCCAATCCTATTTTAACTTTAAATGATCCTTTATCCATAACTAACATCCTGATTTTGCTGTTTAGCAATTTTCTCAATAATTTGGGTTACCTCTTCAATTACCGAATCCGGAGTCGATGCCCCGGCTGAGATACCAACTGTATTGATATTAATGAACCAATTTCGATCCAAATCCTTAGCTCCCGTAACTTGATACGATCGGGGATTTCGTTGGACTGCCAACTGAGCTAATCGTTTGGAATTTGCACTGGTAAAACTGCCAATAATTATTACGATATCACAGGTTTTCGCAAGATTAATTATTTGCTCCTGATTACGCTTTGTAGGAAAGCAGATTGTATTTATAAATCGTAAATCATGAACCTTGGTCATGAGTACATTAATAATTTCTTGTACGTTACTGATCGTTTGTGTGGATTGTGAAACGACTCCCGCCCGTTTGACTTTACTCAGTTTACGCGCTTCATCCGGTGTTGCAATAATTTTGGCGTTTTCTACCTGACTGGCAATTCCGGCCACTTCATCATGACCGTGATCACCAATTATAAAAATCCTGTAACCAGCTTCAGCCAGATTTTTTACTTCTTCATGAATATCCCGCACCAGAGGACAGGTAGCATCCACGATGTCCATATTCATTTCCCGGGCTTTCTCCCAAATTGGATTGGCAGTTCCATGAGCGCGAAATAAAACCGGTTTTCCCTCCGGTACAGATTGCAGATCTTTAACAACTTTTGCTCCAGCACGGCTCAAATCTTCCACTACTTGTTCATTATGTACGATGTGTCCTAACATGTAAACATCGCCATGGTCACGGGCTGTTTTATAGGCAATCTCAACAGCGTTTCGCACTCCGAAACAATAACCGGCATCCTGAGCTAAAATAATTTTCATGGCTGCTTATTTCCATTCTGACTATTCAGAGATTTGATTGTCGCCTGTAGCACTTTTTCGGTTACCGTATCCAATGAACCGGCTACCACTGCTCCCGCTGCGAATGGATGTCCACCACCACCCATTTCCTGAGCCACACCATGAATATTGTATTTTCCTTTTGATCTGAAATTGATCCGGCAGGAATCATCGCCATTCTGAAAAATCATTAAAGCAATTTCAACGCCACGGATGGTCCTGATAAAATCGGTAAATCCATCAACATCCGAGCGGGTAGCCGAACACCGGTCAAGCATCGCTTGGTCGATCTTAAACCAGGCCAGTTCACCATCAAAATCAAAATTAATATTGTTCAGAATCGCCCCCAAGAGTTTCACTCTGGCAATCGAGCTGGACTCATAAATTTGTTGATAAATAGCATGCGGCTTGATGCCGGCATTAATACACTCAATTGCAATTGCATGGCAGTGTTGATTGGTATTGCTATAACGAAAAGACCCCGTATCGGTCATTATTGCCGTGTAAATACCTTCGGCGATGGCCAGGGGCAATAGGCCCTGATAAATTGTTTTAAAGAAATCATACAACATTTCACCAGTTGCGGCGGCCTTCAGATCTATTAAATCATAGGAAAAATTACCGTTGGTTGTATGAATGTGGTGGTCAATGTTAAGCGTTTTAATCCTATTGATTTTCAACTGTTCACCAATCCCACGCAAACGGCTAAAATCACCAATATCAAAAACAATGGCCAGATCCGCTCCGGCAATCCACTCAGCATGTTTTGTTTTGCTATACAAACTGTAATCTTTAGCGTGCTGGAAAAAACCATATTCATAGGGTAATTCCGATGTACATAAAATGCGACTGTCTTTTCCAATGTCCTGCAGGTAATATTGCATTGCGCTGGCGCAACCAATACCATCGCCATCAGGATTTTCGTGTGTCGTCAATAAAATGCGATCAGCATCTGCTATCATTTGCTGTACAAATTTCCAATCAATCATATTTAAAAAAACCCATAGGTACGGTTATGCTGCATTTTTTCTAATTGTCTAAATTTCCGGTATCCAAGCATATCATACTCATGCCAGGGGTTAACAACCTGTTTTGAATTAAGAATGTTCCCAAAATGATTCTTTCACACCATTTTCCAACCCTATAAAACGCGCCAGCACAAACAAATAGTCTGAAAGGCGGTTGAGGTAGCGCAGGATATCAGGGTTGATGAGTTGAGATTGGGAAAGCTCAACAACTTGTGATTCTACCCGCCGGCAAATCGTTCGCGCCACATGCAAACGTGCTGAAAACTCGTTTCCGCCCGGTAGAATGAATTCTTTCAACGGAGGAAGCTGTTCGTTCATAACAGTGATACGTGACTCCAGAAAAGAAATATTGTCCTGAGTAATCAATGTGGGCGGTTTCGCGGGAATACTTAATTCGCCGCTAAGATTCATTAAATTGTTCTGTATGAACTCCAATTCGGTTCTGACTGATTGCGGTTTTGCGGCAACGGCGGAAAGCCCAATTTGGGAATTCAATTCATCCACTCCACCGAGACATCGGATTCGCAAATCATCCTTACCGGTCTTGGTCCCATCTCCCAATCGGGTCTGTCCTTTATCCCCTGTTTTGGTTGTCACTTTATTGATCCGCATTAAAAATATATCCAACTGATAATAATAAATATGGGGATCAGGATTGGCAGCGAATACTTGATCATGTAGCCAAAAAAGCTGGGCATATTGATACCGGCTTCTTCTGAAATCGATTTAACCATAAAATTGGGCGCATTACCAATATAGGTATTGGCTCCCATAAAAACGGCTCCCATTGAAATGGCCAACAATGTTTGACTCATGGGACCCATTAGTTGAATCGCATCACCGCCAGCAGTATTAAAAAATACCAGATAGGTGGGAGCATTATCAAGAAAACTGGATAATACTCCGGTAGCCCAGAAATACATATAATTCACCGGGTTGCCATAACCATCGGAAACCGAATTGATTACGCTGCTCATGCTACCATTCGTGCCTGCTTTTAAAATGGCGATGGCCGGGATGATCGTAATAAAGATACCGGCAAACAGCTTGGCGACTTCCATGATCGGAAACCAGGAATACTCATTTGCTTTACGAACCACCATCGGCGTCATCTTCCAACTGGTAATTGTCAAACCGATCAATAACAGATCACGAACCAGGTTTTGCAACTCAACTTCCACATGATGAATATTGTATGACACTCCCGAATGCCAAAATCCACTGAGCAATACTGATCCAATAACACCGAGTAATAACAGCAGATTAAATTTTCCCTCCAACCCGATTTTCACTCCTGTTGCCTGCGATTCCTGTTGTGACTCGGCTGGCATTTTTTCCATATTGTAAAAATAACTGTCGATCATAAAAAAGAGCGCTAGCAAAATTGCTACCGCCGTCAGCATTGGAAAAAACATATTCGTGGTCGTCCAGAAAAAGTCTACCCCTTTCAGAAATCCCAGAAACAGTGGTGGATCACCTAGCGGTGTCAACGAGCCACCAATATTTGCCACCAGGAAAATGAAAAATACAATTATATGTACATTTTTCTGGCGCCATTTATTCGCCCTGATCAATGGCCTGATTAATAACATAGCCGCACCGGTGGTTCCCATCCAACTGGCTAAAACAGTGCCCAATAATATTATTCCGGTATTGACGATGGGCGAACCCTGCAATTTACCGGTAACTCTCACACCACCGGAGATTGTAAATAACGCCAGCAATAGAATGATGAATGGAAAATATTCAAGCAAAGACACATGCAGGAGTTCATAAATGGTGGTCGTTAACCCCTGAAATAATATAAAGGGAATAATCAGAATTGCCGCCCAGAAAGCCGAGATTTTACCAAAATGATGATGCCAGAAATGCGGTGCTACCAGCGGAAATACCGCAATTGATAATAATATACCAATAAAAGGAATCGCCCAGATTATTGATAGATCGGCTCCGTCAACATGGGGAGCAGTATGGTGGCTATCGGTCGTATGAACGGATTCGTCCGGATAAGTTGCCGTTTGGGTTTCAGCAGATAAAACCAGTGGACTGCCAATAATTCCCAGAATCAGGAATAGCGTAAATATTCGTTTCAGTTTCATTATCTGTTGACCAAATAAAATCGTTATTTCTCTTGTTCTAGCAAACGTTGAAGGTACAAAAATTAGGCTGTTCGGAGGTAGTTAAATCAGGTTGTTGATTCCAGAAAATAGCATCAGGAATTCAGTACAATTAATTGAACTGTCAGCCGCTTGACATTATCGCTGATATTCCGGATTTATTGGAACCGGGCAGTAAATATTTTGTAATTTCAGGCATGCAGTTACTACTTACAATTGCGATTCTGGGACTGGCTATGGCCGGTTTAGCCATTGGAGTCATTTTTAAGCGCGAGCAGATTTCAGGTCATTGCGGTGGCGGACAGAGAATTACTATTGATGGGGAAGTTTTAACCTGTGCCACTTGTGATGGTGATACGGACAAATGCCAGAATAACTAATTTTTTTTTACCGCAGTGATCGTTGAGTTCAAAGAGACTTATAAAAATTATATCGGATGTTTAAACACCTACCTTGAAGCGCATTGAAAGTTCTGAGTTTTAGTTTTTTGCTCTCCGCTCCCTGCTCTTAGCTCTCCGCTCCCCACTATTTCTCCTGAACCAGCATTCCTGAACTTTTTACTGTCCTGAATTTGTCTTCACCCTCCCGCAGGATCAACATTACTTCAACATCTGGTAAACTTTCGATTAGGTCCAAACCCTTTTCCGAGCCCATAACCATCAGTGCGGTAGCCAAGGCATCAGCCTGAATGCAGTGGGGCGCAATAACGGTAACCGAGGCAACGCCGGTTTCAACTGGGTAACCAGTACGGGGATCAAGTACGTGTGAATACAGTTTACCCTCATACTTAAAATAATTACGATAATCTCCAGATGTGGCCATACCACGATTAGTGATTTCTGCTATTCCTCTCAATTCCTGCCCCGGGATTGCATCCAATCGCGGAGTATCAATTCCAATCCGCCAGGGATGTTGCTGTGCATTAAGTCCCTTGCAATAAACTTCACCACCAATTTCAACCAGAAGGTCAGTAATTCCTTTTTGCTCCAACAAACCAGCTACCTTATCGACGCCATAACCTTTTGCAATTGCGTTTAAATCAATAGTAACCAGCAGATCAATCTTCTGTAAACGATTATTAATAATTTTAATTTTGTCAATACCAACAATACCAAGTACCGAATCAATTGCTGCGGTTGCGGGTGGCTTGGGCAGATCCAGGTTATCCCATGAACTAAAACCCCACAGTTGAATCAATGGATTAATAGTAATATCAAATGCCTGGCCAGTAATTTCTGATATTTCAATTGATTGGCGAACTACTTCAGCAAATCCGGCTGAAACCGGAAAAAGACTATCAGAATTACTACGGTTAAATCTCGAAATCTCACTATTGGGATCGTAGGTTGACATTTGCCGGTTAACTTCAGCCAACAGACTATCAATCTCTGCCACCAACCGCGCTTCATCGATGGTTTCCCCAACTTTAACAATCAGCTTGATATTATAGGTCGTCCCCATGGTCAAACCTGACAGGGATAGCTCCCGGGGTTGGTTTTCACAACCTAGTAAAATCAGGGTAATGAACAAAGAGCCCAACGTAAGTCGAGCTCTTTGTAATAATATCATTTTCACGGCGTTTAGAATTCGTCGTAGGCGATCATATCTTTATCCACACCCTGATCATACAGCATTTTATCAACGGCGCTGATCATCATCGGCGGCCCGCACATGTAATATTCGATTTCGGTTGGATCTTCGTGTTTACCAAGGTATTCATCAAACACAACTTGATGAATAAATCCGGTGGGACCGGTCCAGTTATCTTCTGGCAGAGGTTCCGACAAGGCTACATTATATTTGAAGTTGGGAAATTCCGCCGCAATCGCTTTAAAATCCTCATCGTAAAACATCTCCCGCCGCGATCGGGCGCCATACCAGAATGTAACGGGACGGGTAGTACGTTTAGTACTGAATAAATCGAATATATGACTACGCATAGGTGCCATTCCGGCACCGCCACCGACATACATCATTTCCCGATCGCTATCCCTGGCGAAGAACTCACCGTAAGGTCCGGATACAAATACCTTGTCGCCCGGCTTAAGATTGAAGATGAACGAGGAGGCAATCCCCGGGGGAACATCCGGCAGATTGGGTGGTGGAGATGCAATTCTCACATTCAGCATTACGACATTGCCTTCGGCGGGATGATTGGCCATACTGTAAGCCCGGAAAAGCTCATCATCATTTTGGGCGTGATAACGCCACATGTTGTATTTATCCCAGTCGCCTCGATATTCCTCAGCGATATCAAATTCTTTGTAATCAAGCTCATATTTGGGGATATCAATCTGAATATAGCCGCCGGCCTTGAAATCGAGGTTTTCTCCGGCTGGCAGTTCCAGTACCAGTTCTTTGATAAATGTGGCTACATTATCATTAGACCGAACTGTGCATTCCCATTTCTTGATATTGAATATCTCATCGGGAATCTGAATTTTCATTTCCTGTTTCACTTTTACCTGACAGGCCAGGCGATAGTGATCTTTGGCTTCAGCGCGGTTGATATGCCCGGTTTCGGTAGGTAAGATATCACCACCGCCATCGAGCACCTGGCATTTGCATTGGGCACAAGTCCCCCCGCCGCCACAGGCCGATGGAATAAATATCTTATGGCCGGCTAAGGCAGACAAAAGCGTTGCACCAGGACGAACCATGACACTTTTTTCCTCATCATCATTGATGAGAATTTTTACTTCTCCTTGGGGCAATAGCTTTTTTTCCGCCAGGTTAAGCAATAGAACCAGCAGCAGAATTACCCCCGTAAAAACAATGACCCCTGATATTGCGGTAATCATAATCGCCTCCTATAAATCAATGCCTGAGAAGGCCATGAATGTCATTGATAATAAACCCGTCAGCAGCATGGTAATACCCAATCCTCGCAAGGCTGGCGGAACATTGGAATAACGTAACCGGTGGCGAATGGCTGCCATTGTTGTGATTGCCAGGAAAAAGCCAATCCCGGACCCGAAACCGAATACTACCGATTCAGCGAGGTTATAATTCCGTTCCACCAGAAACAGGGAACCGCCAAGAATGGCGCAATTAACAGCGATCAGGGGCAGAAAAATGCCCAGACTCAAGTATAGAGCGGGAGCAAATCGATCCATTATCATTTCCACTAACTGAACCATAGCGGCAATTGTGGCAATAAAAACAATGAAGTTCAGATAACTTAAATCCAGGTCAGGCAATCCGGCCCAGCTCAGTGCGCCTTCCTTTAGCAAATAAGTATGCAAGAGCCAGTTAACCGGAGCGGTAATGGATAGTACGAAAACCACCGCCAGTCCCAGCCCAATGGAAGTTTCAACTTTCTTGGAAATTGCCAGGAAGGAACACATCCCCAGGAAATAGGCCAGCAGGATGTTTTCCACAAAAATTGCTTTTACGGCCAGACTCAAATAATGCTCCAACATATCAGGCCTCCTCTTCCACTTTGGTAATCAGGCGTTGGACCCAAATTATTAATCCAAGGATAATAAAGGCTCCCGGTGACAACACCATGAGCCCCATATTTTCATAGCCGGCATTGTAAAAAGCTTGCGGAATGATCTGCAAACCCAACAGGGTACCACTGCCCAGTATTTCACGGAAGAAAGAAACCGCAATCAAGATAATACCATATCCTAGGGCATTGCCGACGCCATCCCAAAAAGCCTTACCGGGGGTATTTTGCAGTGCAAATGCTTCCGCCCTGCCAAGCACAATACAATTGGTGATAATCAGACCAACAAACACCGATAACTGCTTGCTCATATCATAAGCATAAGCCCGTAAGACCTGATCAGTAAGAATTACCAGCGATGCAATCACACTCAGCATGACAATGATTCTGACACGACCAGGGATATAATTCCGCATGGCGGAAATGATCGTATTTGACATTGCCAGCACAAATATCACCGCCAGTGTCATCACGATGGCCGTATCCATTTTCACTGTCACAGCCAGCGCTGAACAAATACCGAGCACCTGAAAGGCAATCGGATTATTACTCATCAGCGGATCTTTGAGAACCTGCTGTGATTTTTTACTTAATAAACCCATCAAACTTTCCTCCGTTTAGTGCGCCTGTTTCAAGAACGGCAGGTAGTTATTCAAATCTTGTTTAATAAAAACATTCAACCCCTTGGTAGTTAGTGTCGCGCCAGAAATACCATCAACCTGATGATAAGCATCCGAGCTGCTCTCATTTACGACACCCTTAACAACCTGAATACTGACCAGACCACCATTATCGTCAAATATCCGCTTGCCCGAAAAATTAGAAGTAAACCATTCCTTTTCGATTTCACCGCCCAAGCCCGGAGTTTCACCATGTTTATAAAAGGTGATTCCCATTACCGTATTACAATCGGATTCCAAGGCCAGGTAGCCATAGCAGGAAGACCACAATCCTTTGCCGGATATTGGCAGAGCAAAACCGGAAGTTGCACCATCCAGTACTTTTTCATAAACCGGATATACCTCGACCATTGTTTTAGGATCGATCTGATCGGGACTGAGTCCAGCCACAACGTTTCCATCTTTGTCAACTACAAAACTGCGAATATTGTCAGTAAATAATTGCTGAACTTCTTGAGCGCTCGCTTTTGAACCAGATGTTCCGGCTATCTTTAATGATGCCAGGATATTCTTCTTGATATCCAATTCCTCGTTCAGCAATTGCCGATCTTTGAGGGATGTGGCTGCCGCCGAAAGCATGATTCCCAGGATTATTGTCACCAATGCAGTGAAACCGAGCGTATAACTATTACTGCGCATAGCGGGCCACCCTTTTCTTAATATTGGCTTGTACGACAAAATAATCAATTAATGGTGCGAAAGCATTCATCAATAAAATTGCCAGCATTGTTCCTTCCGGGTAAGCCGGATTTAACGAACGAACCACAACCGTAATAACTCCGATCATAATACCGTAGATCCAGCGGCCCGTATTAGTATGGGCGGCTGTGACCGGATCGGTGGCCATAAAGGTGATACCAAACATGAATCCGCCCATTACCAGATGATAATGGGGTGGTAATGTCAGCATGGTATTGGTCGATGCACCACTCAATAGATTGGTTAGAAGCGCCGTACCCAGCAAGCCCAGAACACCGCCAACCATTATCCGCCACGATCCGATTTTGGTGATAATCAGTAGAATTGCTCCTATAAAAATCGCCAGGGCGCTGGTTTCACTAATTGAACCGGGAATCAATCCAATAAACATGTTCGACCAGGAATAATCGAACTGGGTGACACCATCCAGCAAAGCGGTAGCATTGCCACCAGTTACCGATGCAGTTACAGCCAGTGGTGTCGCTCCGGTAAATCCATCGGGCGCCAAACTCCAAACGCTATCACCAGATATCTTCCCCGGGTAAGCGAAAAACAAAAATGCACGGGTTGTCAGGGCCGGGTTGAAGATATTCATACCAGTACCGCCAAAAACCATCTTGGCGATTATCATACCAAATGATGTGGCGACAACCACTTGCCATAGCGGTATGGTAGGTGGAACAATCATGGGGATCAGTAGACCGGTGACCAGAAAACCCTCATCAACTTCGTGTTTTCTCACTATGGCAAAGAGTACTTCCCAAACTGCTCCGGTAGCATAAGAAACAATTACGATGGGCAGCATCACCTTGAGGCCAAACCATAAGTTGGCCAGTAATCCACGTTCCAGCCCAAAAGCCAGGGCCTGCTGGTAGCCAATGTTAAACAACCCCAGGAAAAATGCCGGTAACAACGCAAAGATCACGATTGTCATTACTCGTTTTAAATCAATACTGTCTCGAATAAATGGAGCCGTATCGTTTTCCTTGTCCGTGTTAAACAGCAGGGTATCCATCATTTCATAAATCGGATAAAACAGCTTCAGCGGTCCGTCCTTGAATGAAGGTTCCACTTTTTCACTGAGCTTTCTCAATATTTTCATGATTATACTTCCTTCTCCATTAGCTCCAGACCCAGCCGGATAACGGCAGCTAATTCTATTTTGCTGGGACAGGCAAAAGTCGCCAGAGCAAAATCATCAGGATCACATTCCAATATTCCCAGTTTTTCCATTTCTTCCACATCATTAGCTAAAATGCTTCGGAATAACGGATTTGGCATAATATCCATGGGCAGGACAGCTTCCCAAGCCTCGATGGGAACGATTGCCCGTTCAGCACCATTCCTCTTGGAAGAGAAATTGAACAGCTTCCGGCCGGTTTTCAGATAGGCGTTGGTCAAGGTATATTGCCGGGAACTACTGCCAATTCTGGCCCAGCCTAAAAACGGTCGTTCATTGGAAACTGGTAAAATCGTTACTGCCCGGTGATAAAAACCGAGGTAGTCATTATCATCGGCCAAACGACCGGTTAATACGTCACCGACAATCACACGCCGGGCATCAGTATCAATGTTAGCTTTTATCAATTCTGCTATGGGAGCGCCAATTCTGGTCTTGATATAACCGGGATTTGTAACCGCCGGTCCACCAACGGCTATTACCACCGTAGGATCAAATTCACCTGTAGTAAAAAGCTTCCCAAGGGTGGCAACCTGTTGCGGTTGGATCGTCCAAACAACCTGTCCGGGATTAATGGGATCAATATGATGAATCTGGATTCCAATGTTACCGGCAGGATGCGGTCCGGTGATAATATGGGTCACTAATCCGTTAATATCATCGTATTCGGCGGCTCGCGCCTCTGATCCCACTGACAGGTTGACATTACCAGCTGTCAGCTTTGTCAATACCCGCAGACCAGCTTTGAATTCATCTTCCCGGCCTTCCAGCGCCCTAAACGGGTCGATTGCCAAAGGTGTGGTATCTAAGCCTGAGATAAATATGGCTTTGGGTCGATCAGCCGGATCAGCGGTTTTACCAAACGGACGTTGGGTAATCAGCGGCCATAAATTGGCTTTTAATATGAAATCGATGATTTCTTCCCGGGTACTGTTATCGGGATTCAGCGGTTCGGTCCGCTGAAATTTCTCATCTTTGTCGATGGCGATTATTATTTTTCGTATTTTCCGTCGCTCACCAAAAATAATATCCTGAATCGTTCCTCCGGCCGGTGAGGGATAAACTACTTGAGGAAGATTTTTATCAAAAAATAATCCGGATCCGGCCATAACCTTATCACCGGCTTTGACCAGCAATTTTGGTTTTATACTCCTGAAATCATCGGGAACCAGCCCGACCTGAGTAAATGTAGCCAGTATATTTACAGTTCCGGTTGGTACACCGGAAATCCGGATATCATGACCTTTTTGTATTTTAATTTTCATTTATTTCTCATGGCTGAGTTTTGAACTGAAATTGGTTGGAAGTAAGCTCCCTAAAATTTATTAATTTATCTGTTTGTAAGGCAGAAATTACGGTTTCCATTTAAGGCCGACAGTATGCTGCTACCGGATAAATATCGCCAAAGATTTGTGTACGATATCAGCTATTGGGGTCCAGTAAATACCAAAAATTAGAGTTGGTATCGCCAGAACAATGACCAAAATAGAAATACCCTTGAATTCAATCTGGGTAATTGACGTTTTTTCCTGCGTGAAGAACATGGTTTTAACCACATACATATAATAATACAATGATATCACACTGTTAAGGGCGCCAATAATCGCCAACCAGTAAAATGATGGTCCGGCTTTTATCACGGCTGCAAACAGATAAAATTTCCCAATAAATCCGGCTGTGGGCGGAATCCCAGTCAGCGAGAACATGAACAGAGTCATCAAGATTGCCAATAATGGGGCTTTATGCCCAAGTCCCCGGAATTGATCGTAATCTTCCTGGCCGGTGGCATTGGCAATAATCATGACTACATAAAAAGCTCCCAGATTCATCAACAAATAGAAAACCGCGTAGATCATGATACCATAGACGCCCTGCTGTGACAGGACCGGTAAAGCCATCATCATATAGCCGGCATGGGCGATACTGGAATAAGCCAGCATTCGTTTTACACTGGTCTGGCGCAGGGCAATCAAATTTCCGACAGTCATTGTTACGGCAGCCAATACTGCCAGAAGTTGGGTCCAGGGAATAGCAGAGAAAGTACCCCATTCAAGCTCGGTAAAGACACCTTCACCCCCCAGAATCGAATTAAAAAATCTAATGATCAAAGCCATTCCGGCTGCTTTTGGGGCAACTGACAAAAAGGCGGTTATGGAAGTCGGTGCACCTTCATAAACATCTGGTGTCCAGTAATGAAATGGCACCGCCGATATCTTGTATCCCAATCCGGCAAAAATCAGAACCGTTGACAACATCAATGCCAGATCGGCCCCATTCTGCAATTCCATTAACCCGGTTCTAATATCGAAGAAATTGGTAGAACCGGTCAGACCGAATAAAATACTTAATCCAAATAACATAATCCCCGAGGAAAAGGCGCCATAAATCACATATTTTAGTGAGGCTTCGCTGCTGCGCCGATTGCCACGTAGGTAACCAGCCAGCACAAATGACATTATTGATACGACTTCGATCGATAGATAAACCATAATCAGGTCGGTGGCGGAAACCATGAAAAACAGACCCAGGGTCACAATTACCAGTAAAATATAATATTCACCCACACGTTGATTTGATAAGTCGCGTTCGCTGAAAGAAACCAGAATGGTCATAATTGTGGCAAGCAAGATTAGTACTTTAAAGAAAATCCCGAAGGGGTCACTGGAAATTGAGCCCAGGAAAAGTGCTGTCGGTATGTTAAATCCACTAACTGTGATATATATAAAAGCTAATACCAGACCTGCTAACGCCCACAATCCAATTCGCCGTGATTTTTTGGCCGAATAAAATAAATCCACGACAATCATCAGTAAGATGGTAGCGGTTAAAATCAGTTCCGGTTGCAGGTAATTAAGACTGGTTAGATTAGTCATATTATTTAATCTGTCATTACTAACTATTAATCAGATCAATTAAAAAATTCCGGTCGTACCACCGATGGTAACAACCTGTTCGATTAATGAATTGACCGTCTCCCTGATCACGTTCAGGAAGGGAGCCGGGTAAACTCCAAAAAACAGGGTAATCAAGGCCAGCGGAACTACGGTAAACAATTCAAGACGACTGATATCCGGTAAATCAGCATATTTCTCATTAAGCTTGCCGAAAAACATCCGCTGGTAAGCCCACAGGAAATAAGCTGCGTTGAGCAAAATTCCCAG
>JABMPO010000044.1 GCA_013203015.1 Fidelibacterota bacterium | reverse complement strand
GAAGGCGCCAAGATCATCTATGATTTTACCTGGAATGATTTCTGTGACTGGTATATTGAAATCGCCAAGACCCGGTTTTATGGCTCCGATCCCGAATTGGCGCAGACTGCCAGAATTGTGGCAGTGCATGTATTGCAGGGAATCTTAAAATTGCTTCATCCTTATGCACCATTTATTACCGAAGAATTATGGCATCATTTTCGCGGTGAAGATAATACCGATCTGATTGTCGCCCAATGGCCAGAGCTACAATCAAAGCTGATTAATAAAAATATTGAAGCAGATATGAAGTTGCTACAGGAAGTAATTACCGCTGTTCGCACTATTCGCAGCAGGATGAATGTCCCCCCGGCCAAACGGGCTGATCTGGTTGTCCGAGGTTCGGAATCCGCCTTAAATAAAATTAGACAACATGTGGGCGTTATCAAATCATTAGCACGACTGGAAAACGTAAATTCAGGTACCGATTTAGCCAAGCCAGCTCATTCCGCGACAGCGGTTGTGGGAAATATGGAACTGTTCATACCCTTGGCCGGTTTGATAGATCTGGAGCTCGAAAGAACACGACTAGAGAAACGGTTTTCTGAATTGAACGGACATTTAGCCGGGGTTCAGAAAAAACTGGTTAATCAGAATTTTATTGACCGTGCACCTGAACAAGTAGTTGCACGCGAGCGGCAAAAAGTGGTTGATTTCAATTCAGAGCTGGAGAAAATAAAATTCAACCTGGAAATGTTAGCGTAAAATGGGTAGCATTATGAATTATTTACTTAAACACTATTTTAAATTGGTCCGGCGTAGTATTTGGGCGCTGACATTATTATCCCTAATAATTGTCCCGCTAGTGGCCCAATCAAAAGGCGCCACAATGACAGTTTATAAAGACGGTACTGCGCTGTTAAAGCAACCAGTCAACTGGCCGATTAAAACCGGGATAAACCGGGTAACTTTTGACATTCTCCCCAAGGGTATGGTGGATGATTCACCTTTTCTGACCGTGGATGGTGTCCGTATTGGCTATCAACGGCTGAACCGCAATATTTTCACTTGGGAAAAGTATTTTGCCGATCGGGTGGGTGAAGAAGTTGAACTTCGTACGAACAGTGGTGAAGAGGAAGAAGGTATTTTATTTTCGTTTACGCCACAGCAAATTGTCCTACAGCAAAAGAACACTATCAAATTGTTTAATCGCAAAGAAATTGAGTGGTTTGCCGTAACAGGATTGGTCCCCGACCAACAGCTAAAACCTTATCTTAGCTGGGATGTTTATTCACGGTCTGATAAATCTGCTGACGGTGAATTGATTTACCTGAGCAGAGGCTTTACCTGGAGCGCAATTTATCGGTTGGTACTTGATGCTGACACTACTCAAGCTGAACTGGTCACTGAAGCCAGAATTGTGAATAGCAGCAATATCGATTTCACCAATTTGGAATTGCAATTGGTTGAGGGAAATCTCCGCCGGGTTCGACCCGGTTATGATTACAGTAAACGTGGTGGGCAGAACCTGGCGCTCGAATCAATGGCTACTAGAACTGTACCACCAACCCATGAGACTCTTGGCGATTATCATATTTATTATCTGCCGGAAAAGATCGATTTTATTGGCAACGAGAGTGTTACCGTTCGCCTATACAACCCATCCCGAATTAATTTTGTTAAGACTTACTTATTCCAGAATTCGGAACGCAGTCAGCGTGATGAACCGTTGAGTGTGCAGTACAAATTCATTAATTCCGAGGAAAATCAGCTTAATAAGCCATTACCCCGCGGTAAGGTAGAGATTTATCAGACCACCAGCCGTGGCAGTATTGAATTTGCCGGAGAGGATAATATCGGACAGGTGCCCCGCGGGGAGGAAGTCACCCTGGAAGCGGGACGCGCTTTTGATGTTATTGGTAAGCGGAAAGTCTTGAATTACGATCGTCAGCGTAAAAGCGAACAGGCGACAATCGAAATTTCCGTTTCAAACAAGCGCGATGAGGATATTTCCGTCAGACTGATCGAAAACATCAGCGGCGACTGGGTGATCCGGGACGAATCCTCGATGTACATTAAAGAGAGCGCCAGTACCATTTATTTCCCGTTGACAATACCTGCCGGTGAATCAATCCGCGTTACCTACACCTACCGCAAAGCCTGGAATTAATTACTGATTGAAATCCGGACCGACGATTGATATCCATGCTTCGATCCAGTTCCTGAAAGGAATCGGACCTGCCCGGACCCGGGCTTTGGCGGCTACTGGCATTGAAAGCGTCAGTGATCTGCTATATTACTTTCCCCGCCGACACTTAAACCGCACATCTGTTACTGAATTAAAGTTTATTCAACGTGATACAATTGTGACGGCCATTGGCACAGTCCAGGTTTGTGGCGAGCGAAAAACCAGAAAGCGTAAATTTTTCCAGGCTACAATTTCAGATGGAACCGGCCTGTTAACTTTAGTCTGGTTCAATGGCGCTAAGTATATCAGTCGGATCGTAAAAAAAGATCAGCGGCTGGCTGTAAATGGTAAAATTGACTATTTTCACGGACATCAGATAATACACCCCGAATTTGATATTTTGGATTCTGACGATGATCCCATTAATACTAGCGCAGTAATTCCGCTATACTCGATTAACCAGGATTTTAAAAAGGTTCGGATCGACAACCGCGGACTCCGCCTTATGATTCGCTCGGTACTGGAGAATCTTGAACAAATACCGGACTTGTTTACTGATTCTTTTTTGAGTCAGCAGCAGTTAATTCCGCTGGATCAGGCTTTAAGGAATATCCATTATGCTGCCGATGAGCAGATTCTGAGCAACGCTGTTCGGCGGCTTAAATTCGACGAACATTTCTTTTTACAATTATTAATGGCTCTCCGTAAAGCCAGTGCAAAAACGACCGGGGCGCCGATCATAAAAGCCAGTGGAACCCGGTTTGTTAAAATTTATGAACAACTTGATTTTGATTTGACTGATGCTCAGAAGAAAGTACTGAAGGAAATCAGGAACGATCTGGGGCAGGGAGTCGCCATGAATCGATTGCTGCAGGGTGATGTGGGGTCTGGCAAAACGATCGTGGCCTTGCTTACGGCGGCAATCGTAGTTGGTAATGGGTTGCAGGTAGCCGTTATGGCGCCGACTGAAATCCTGGCTCAGCAGCATTATCAAACCTTTAATCGATATGCCGAAGCAGCCCATCTGACTTGTGCCTTACTGGTGGGGAATCAAAAGGTAGCTGAACGGCGTCAGGTTTTAGATGCTTTGGTCGATGGACGGGTTCAGATCGTTGTTGGTACCCATGCTCTGATTCAGGAAGCTGTTGATTTTAAGAAACTGGGATTGGTTATAGTAGATGAGCAACACCGTTTTGGCGTTATTCAACGTGGCGACCTGGTGGCAAAAGGAATGAACCCCCATTTTCTGGCCATGACCGCCACTCCAATTCCCCGGACGATGGCCATCACCTATCATGGCGATATGGATTTATCGATTATTGATGAGATGCCAGCCAATCGCCAACCGATAATTACTAAGGTTGTGGAAGCGGAGCGCCTGGATCGGGTCTACCACTTTATCCGCGCAGAAGTTGCCCGGGGGCAGCAATGTATGATTGTATATCCGCTGGTAGAAGAGACGGCCAAATCCGATCTGGCTGCTGCCAGCGAGGCTTATGATCAGTTGGCAAACAGCGAGTTTCGTGATCAAAAAGTTGGGCTATTGCATGGTCGGTTGAAACCTGCTGAAAAAGATCAAATAATGGCGGCATTTGCCGCTAATGAAATAAACATTCTGGTGGCAACAACAGTAATCGAAGTAGGGATCGATGTTCCCAACGCCACTATTATGCTGGTTGAACATGCCGAGCGGTTTGGCTTAACTCAGTTGCATCAAATGCGGGGCAGAGTGGGCCGCGGAAAAGAAAAAAGTTATTGTATTCTCGTACGGCGCAAATTGACCGACCAGGCCGATCGGCGATTGGCCCTTATGGAACGCACTAGCGATGGTTTTGAGATTGCTGATGAGGATTTAAAAATGCGTGGGCCGGGCGAATTTTACGGCGCCCGCCAGAGTGGATTTGTCAAATATAAAATCGCCAATATGCTGACTGATGGTCCATTGATCCGGCAGGCCCGACAGGCGGCGTTTGAATTGGTTGCCGATGATCCCCATTTGCGTAACCCGCAAAATCAGGCCGTTCGAAATCGTTTTATCGCCGATTACCAGCAAATGCTGGAAATTGTGAATATCAGCTGACCATGAATCATATTACCATAATCGGGATCGCGGTCAGTCTCGCGATGGATGCTTTTGCTGTTTCATTGGTCGCCGGGGCGACGATAAAACCAATTACTTTTCGCCACGTATTTCGATTGGCCTGGCATTTTGGGCTGTTTCAATTTATGATGCCGGTTATTGGTTGGGCAGCGGGAAACACGGTGATAGATTATCTGGAAGCATACGATCACTGGATTGCTTTCATCCTGCTGACATTGATTGGCGGTAAAATGATCTGGGAATCATTTCAACCGGTTAAACCATTTACTCGCGATATTACCCGGGGCTGGTCACTGATAGGGTTATCAATTGCCACCAGTATTGATGCCCTGGCAATTGGCCTGAGTCTTTCCGCAATACAGGTAAAAATCTGGTATCCCAGTGTTGTGATCGGATCAGTAGCTCTGTTATTTTCAGTTGCCGGAGTGTATATTGGACAACGTACCGGCCATTTATTGGGTAAGCGATTTGAGATGGTTGGGGGGTTAATTCTGATTGGCATCGGTTTGCGAATATTGATTTCCCATGTTGGGTAAGCTTCCGGCACAAATCAGACCAGTTGAGTTACTTGTGCGCCATCTAGCAGATTGGCCTATGGAGTACAGAAAAGGATTGCCGGATAGAAATATCCGGTTTAATTTCAATACGAGTCGTAATGTTAATAGGTCTCAATAACAATTGACCGCAGAGCCGCTACCAGCTAAATTAGGATGATGTTTGACTGGAAAAACGCTGCCTGAATTACCAGAAACACTAACAAAAAACGGATTATGAAAAATATTATTATTTCTGTTTTAACAATTTTATTAGTTTGGAATTGTACAGTACAACCGGAATTGATCTCCGAAAAACCATCTCCATCGAAGCTTGGTAAACATATTGCTTACCTGGCCAGCGATGAACTAACCGGGCGCAAACCGGGTACCGCAGGCGGAATGATGGCGGCTGAATATATTCGGGATCAGTTCCAGAAATACGGGCTTGTTTTACTGGCAGAAGAAGGTTTTCAGCAATTTTCTGTTATTACCGATGTCGAGGCCGGCCAGAATAATCGCTTGGAATTTACCGGTTATAGTGGAACAATTGCCGAGGATTTCACACCGCTATCGTTCTCTGCCAGTAGTGAACTGAGCGCACCGGTTGTGTGTGTCGGTTACGGGATTGAATTCAACACCGACAGCCTTAGCCATAACGATTACGAAAATGTTGTTGTGAAAGATTCCTGGGTGCTGGTATTTCGCGGTGACCCGGAATTGGATGATCCCAAAAGTCCCTATCTTCCTTTCAGCTCATTACGCAGCAAGGTTATCACGGCTGTTGATAATGACGCTGCCGGTGTGATATTCGTATCTGGTCCGGAATTCGATAAGCAAGACGATCTTATCGATTTGCATTATGAAGGGGGCTTGAAATCTGCTGCGATTCCGGTTATTCAAATCAAGCGCAGCGTGGCCGACAGCCTGCTGCTAAATTCCGGGAAAACCGTTGCTGATTTGGAGCAGGAACTAAATCAGAACCGGGACTTTAAGCCATTAGCAATAGATGTGATTGTGTCAGCGGCGGTTGAAATATCAAAAACCAAGGCTCAAACCCGCAATGTAATTGGTCTCCTGTCCGCAAATTCAGAAAATGAAGAATATATCATTATCGGCGCCCATTATGATCATCTTGGTATGGGAGGTGTTGGTTCGGGATCCCGGCGGCCAGATACCCTGGCTATCCATAATGGGGCCGACGATAATGCTTCCGGTAGCGCCGGTTTACTCAGGTTGGCGGAGTTATTGAGCGCCAGACGCGACCAACTTACAAGGAATATCCTGTTTATCAGTTTCGGCGCAGAAGAAATGGGTTTATTGGGGTCCAAGCATTATATATCAGAGCCGGTAATAGATCTGGCGGGGGCAGTCATGATGGTTAATCTCGACATGCTGGGTAATTATTATACCGACTCAACCAGTCTGTCAATTGGTGGAACCGGAACCGCAATTGGCTTGGCGGATATTATTACGGGTTGGTCTGAATCGGCACAACTGTCAGTCAGTCAGTCACCGGAAGGTTACGGACCTTCCGACCACGCTTCTTTTTACGGTTCGGATTTACCGGTCCTATTCTTTTTTACCGGTGCCCATGATCGCTACCATACACCTTTTGATGATGTGGAATATTTAAATATTGCCGGTGAAGAGCTGATAATTGATAATCTGGTAGATTTGATTCAGCAACTGGCAAACAATCGTGATGAATTGGTGTTTCAGGAAGCGGGTCCCAAAACACGAACCAGTTATCGGCGTCGCTTCAAAGTCACTCTGGGTATAATGCCCGATCATGCCGCCGAAGGTATAACCGGTTTACGGATTGACTTAACCATTCCTGAGCGACCGGCAGCTATCGCCGGGATGAAAAAAGGTGATATTATTGTTGCCATGGAAGGTAAACCGGTGGGTGATATCTATGAATATATGCATCGTCTGTCGGAGTTTAAAGTAGGCCAGCGGATTAGCGTAGAGATAATGCGTGATGGTAAAAAGCATATTCTGATCGTTGATCTTTAATATTGGTTGGTAAACGGTAATGGGTCGTAAACTCTTTGGATTTGGCTTCGGACGACGGCATAATCGTAAACGCCGCCATCGCTTGGATATATCCGGCAAGGAACTTTTTCTCAGCGATCTTCAGGCTGGCGAGCGGGTCCGGGTAGTTGCCGTTGGTGGTAGCGAGCATTTTCGAATTCGATTGATGGAAATGGGTATTTTAATCGGCGATATTATCGAGGTCAGTAAATATGCCCCGTTGCAGGATCCCATGGAAATTATTGTTAAGGGTTATCACTTGGCTCTGCGGGTAAGTGATTCGGAAAAAATAATTGTGGAATATTTGAAAGATTGAATGATTCAGGGAAAAATATTGCGATTGCCGGTAATCCCAATAGTGGGAAAACTACGATTTTTAATGCTCTCACCGGTGCTCGCCAGCATGTGGGAAACTGGCCCGGAATAACCGTTGAGCGGAAAGAAGGGCGGTTTTCGTACAAGCAGATATCCTATAATGTAATCGACTTACCGGGCACCTATTCCCTGGCATCCTATTCCATCGAAGAAACCATTGCCAGGGGTTATCTAATCGACGAGCACCCCGATGTAGTGATAAATATAGTAGATGCTGCGAATCTCACGCGCAACCTGTTTTTAACTACTCAGTTAATCGAGCTGGGCATTCCCTTGATTATTGTGTTGAATATGATGGATATGGCCACCGAAAAAGGATTGGAAATCGACACCGAAACGCTCAGTATCCTGCTGGGTGCTCCGGTTGTAAAAATGGTGGGACGTACTGGTGCAGGTGCGGAAGAACTGAAACAAGCCATCGCACTGGCAGTCGAAAAAGGACCGGTTTCCCATGATATCCAGATACCCTATCCACGGGAATTAGAAGCGGAGATTGTTGAGCTGACGAGTGAGTTAGCCCGGCGTAAAATTGCCCGGGACCGACTGCGCTGGCGGGCGGTGAAATTACTGGAGCGAGATAAGACATCGACCGAAAAAATTAAAGTTCGAGCGAACACCAGCCCCTTGTTAGCCAATGTTGACAATGCAATCCGTCGGATAGAAGACATTTACAAAGATACTAGCCGCGCCATAATCAGTCATGCCCGCTATGGCTTCATCCAGGGCGCTCTAAGAGAATGCGTCCGGGAGACCAATGCAACGCCATTTGATTACAGCCGGGAGATCGACAAAGTTCTAACCAATAAATGGCTGGGGTTACCGGTATTTGCGGGAATGCTATGGCTGATGTTTCAATTGACCTACACCATCGGCGCCTATCCCATGGATTGGATAGATTCGGGAGTTGCCTGGTTGATGTCGGCGTTAGATAAAATTTTACCCACGGGTATGCTTTCAAGTCTGATTATTGATGGAGCAGTCGGCGGTGTTGGCGCAATTGCCGTTTTTTTACCGAACATTTTCATTTTGTTTTTTATAATTGCCTTATTTGAAGACAGTGGTTATATGGCCCGGGTTGCCTTTATTATGGATCGTATCATGCACTCAATTGGTCTGCATGGGAAAGCCTTTGTGCCTATGGTCATGGGATTTGGGTGCAATGTGCCGGCGATCATGGGTACTCGAATTCTAGAATCCCGCCGGGATCGCATATTATCGATTCTGATCAATCCGTTCATGAGTTGTTCCGCCCGGTTTCCGGTGTACGTGCTGGTGGTGGGAGCATTTTTTCCACAGCAGGCCGGGACGGTGATTTTTTCCCTGTACGCGCTTGGTATATTTGTGGCAATTGCCTCCGGAAAATTATTCAGCCGCACAATCCTTTCCGGAATGTCACGCCCGTTCGTAATGGAACTTCCCCCTTATCAGATGCCAACATTCCGATCATTAATGCTGCATACTGGTGAGCGGGGGATTATCTTCATTAAGAAAATGGGAACGGTAATCTTGGCTGGTTCAATTTTGATCTGGGCGCTGGGATATTTCCCCCGGGAGGTTCAACTTCCAAAAGATTTTACGGCACTCGAAATCCAGGCTTTAGATGACTGGAAACTACTCAGTGACCAGATTGATCAGCGTTTTGCGGAATCTGTAGAAATCGGGAAAGAATTGTATTCATCCAAGCTGACTCCGTTTGAAGAAAGCCAGGGCTACCAGATTCTGAGTAGCCAGCGGAATTCTCTGCACACGGAGGTGTCGGTAGCACGGGATTCGGTAATAGCTGATCTGCATTTTGAGCAAATGGCAGAAACTATGGAACAGAAATGGATCGGCCGTCTGGGAAAAACGATCGAGCCGGTACTGGCACCGCTGGGTTTTTCCTGGCGTGAAAGCGTTGCTCTGATCACTGGATTTGTCGCCAAGGAAATAGTAGTCTCCACGTATGGCGTGTTGTTCGGTGTCGGTTCGGAGGCAACCGAAGAAAACGTTGGAATTATCGAGAATCTACGAAAATCCGGTATGACACCCCTGGTAGCATTAGCATTTCTGGTTTTCACGTTACTTTACACTCCCTGCCTGGCCACAATCGCGGTTATCAAACGGGAAACCGGCAGTTGGGGCTATACGGCGTTTTCGGTTATTTATTCGCTGATTTTAGCCTGGTTATTGGCATTTATGATTTATCAAATCGGTTCAAGTCTGAACTGGCTGACATGATATCAATACTTGCAGTTGGAAGTATGCGTCGGTTGATTACTTTACCAGATTGACTTGCAGAAAAGAGGAATCACTGGAATGTTGAATAGAAAGCTTCAATTCTTACCAAAGCTGTCTATAATATTAATGGCATCGTTGATTTTATTTTCATTACCGATCGAGGCGTGCACGACCGGTTTGGCAGCGGGAGGAGCAACCGCTGACAGCCGCTGTCTGCTATGGAAAAATCGTGATTCCGGAAATCGTAATAATGAAATGGTTTTCCTTGATCAGGGCGAATTCAAGCTGATTGGGGTTATCAATGCCGACGACACTACTCAGATCTGGGCTGGTGTCAACAATTTTGGTTTCGCCATCATGAATGCCGAAGCGCGGGATATGGCCTTCCCGGAAGAAAAAACCCTGTACGATGAAGAAGGCTATTTCATGAAAGCGGCTCTCTTGAGCTGTAGATCGGTGGCTGATTTTGAATTGCTGCTGCAACAGACCAATTCAGTGGGTCGGGGAGTTACCAGTAATTTTGGTGTCATAGATGCCAGTGGCGTAGCCGCTTTCTTCGAGACTGGCAATCACGAATATTTTCGTTTCGATGCCAGTGATAGCCAGATTTGTCCCACAGCATTTATCGCTCGCGCTAACTTCGCCGAAAATGGCTACAATGAGGAGGCCTACGGCCATGGCCGCTTTCAGAATGCCGCCGATCTGGCCAATGCCCAGGCCAGAGTAAATAAACTGTCACCGGAATATCTGATTACTCATGTTACCCGTGATATATCTACCATTGACCACACTGCACCTGACACCACCTTGTTTTACACCGGCGGTACAGTGAATCGTCACCGTACCGTATCCTGTTCAATTTTTGAGAGTGTCCTCTCCGGTGAAAATCCGTTGCTGACGACTTATTGGATCACACTGGGCGAGCCGGCGGTTTCGGTGGCCGTGCCATTGTGGGTACTGGCCGGCGAAGTACCGGACGAAATGGATGGCGCTGGCGCCGCGCCGCTTAATCTGCTGTTTCAAGAATTGAAAGCTTATGTTTACCCAGACACTGCTCGCGCCCAATACATCAATGCCTTCCGTTTAGCGCAGGTGCAGAAGCAGACTGATAAAATCCAGAAATGGGTATTTAAGAAAACAGCCAAACAATTGCGGAAGTGGCGGAAGACTGCACCATCAGCCGTCGAAGTAGCTGCCTTTCAGGAAAAAATAATTGCTGAAGTAATGAAGAAACTGGAACGGATTAAATTGTAATCAGCGTATGGTCTGATTTTAAAACTTCAGTCAGTGGTGTACCCCAGTATTTGATTTCGACTCCAATTTGCTCCAATATTTCTACGGCCCCCAGATTTTCTGCGCAGGCTTGGCAAGCAGTCAAATGTACGCCGTGGTCTTTGAGTTCAGCCAGCTTCTGTTGAATTTCGGGATTTTCGACCACCAGTTTATCAGCACCACCCCAGATGATTAAAGTTACCTGCTCCCACCAGCCTTGCAAGCGTGAATTTCTGGCATAGGGAAAAACCATTTCTTCTGCGGTAGCGCGATCCGGTGAAGTCCATAAAATATATAATTCTTCCATAATAATATCCTGTTTCATTCATATTGTTTAGTCGAATTGATTCAATCATTACCCACTTTCAATACAATAAATTACTGGGTAGATGGTTCCCATTCAGCGAGAGAATTTAACAGCTAAATACATTTTGATCATTGTAAGTTGGGCGGTAAAAAAAGACTGAAAATGCTGATCGACTCCCATTGCCACCTGTACCTGAAAGACCTGGACGCCAACCTGCCAGCCGTACTGGAGCGGGCTGCCAACCAGGGTGTGACCGGGGTGATTTGTCCCGGCATCAATCTGGAAACCAGTGAAAAGAGTGCCGCGATTGCTGCAAACCATGAACCTGTATTCGCGGCTGTGGGTATCCATCCCAATTATTCCAATGATTTGCCCGATGATTATTTAGACTGCTTGCGGTCGCTGGCTGGTGAAGAAAAAGTAGTTGCCATCGGCGAGATTGGCCTGGATTACTACCGCGATTACTGTCCGCCCCGACGCCAGCAGGAAATTTTCCGTCAGCAGCTTGAGTTGGCACAGGAACTGGACTTACCGGTGATCATTCATAACCGAGCTGCTGATAGCGATGTGATTTCGATTTTACAGAAATCCGGGATTAAAAAGGGGGTGGCCCACTGTTTTTCCGGTGGGATCGCCCAGGCCGAGCAGTTTATGGATCTGGGTTTCTATATTTCATTTGCCGGCAACCTGACCTATAAAAACAGTGATCTGCCCATCGTAGCCCAGGAAATTCCGCTCAATCGTCTACTGGTAGAAACCGATTCCCCTTTTCTAAGTCCGGTGCCTTTCCGCGGTAAACTTAATGAACCGGGCCGTACCCGTTTCGTGGCCCTGAAACTGGCGGCCATCAAGGGCCTGGATTTTGAAGAAATGGCGGCAATCACCCGGCGAAATACGGAAGTGTTGTTTGGAGTGTAGAGTTGGGATGACGTTTATGCCAGTCTGCCGCTGGGTGGGCAAGCTAACATCCTGTCAGTTACAATCTCTTATTGCATTAGGTGTCCCTAAAAAACTCTTGGGACCAACTTCCACGAATTCTCAATGTAATTTGTATATTGAATGCCAAATATTTGACTCAATAATTTTTCTTCAATACGAATTCGATAAATAAAAGAGAATAATATTGGGATGAATATAATTGTTAGAGTAAACCAATTGTTGAATACAAGTCCAAAACCAAAAAATGACAATAAACTGCCTAAATATGATGGATGTCGAATTTTTTTATATATACCGGTTTGTACAATTATTTGATTTTCAGAAACAGATAAATTCACTGTAAATGATTTTTTCAATTTCAATATTGCAATCCATCTGATAATTAAACCAATACAGATTAGGGAAATACCACTATTGTAAACGAAGGTGGTATACTTTTGAGTTAACACAAAATTCGAATTGCTAATCAGAATACCTATGGTTGTTGAAAAGCAAATGGTAATCCACAAAATTTTGAGTGAGGATTTATCATAATTATCTTCAGCATCTTTTGCTCGCATCAATTTTGCGAGAATAATTTCGGATAATACCCAAAAAATTGAAATACTTAATAAAAGGTTCATAAAATATTATTTAAATAATGAGGTAATGAACCAGGCTGCGAATGAGCTGCGGTTCGGTGTAATATTTATTATCTGGTATTGGGTTGTCAGCTGCATTTGTCAGTCAAGACGCCCTACAAATGAAAATTTCTGCTTCATCAATGTTTCCAATATTACTTCCACCAAAAACCGCTTAAAAATAAAGGAGTGCTTCTTCAGCTTCTTTGCGGACAATATAAGCCCGATCCCATTCAAAATTCTCGTCCGTGCCCAAAATCAGATGACATAACTTCTTAAGTTTTTCACGTTCCAGCTCTGTGAGATGACCATATTTGGTCAGTTTGCCTAAACTGCGCACTGCCTTGGCACGAACCCCGGGGTTTGTATCGGCCAGGTTGGCATGTAATTGTTCAATGAATTCCTGATGTTGTTTCTCCGAAAGATTTGATGCTGGGATGGATTCAGCGAATTTTCCAATTGCCCGCACTGCCGTATCGCGTAGTTCAAGGTCATCTGATTGTGCAGCTTCAAGAACCAACTGGGTGGCCAGGACGATCTTTGGCGATTTTATCTTTCCCAGTGCGTACAGGATGAAAGAGCGATATGTGGGATCAGTCGACATTTTATATTCGGTCATAAGTGGGTTAATGGCATCTGAACCGATACGACCCAGGGTATGGGCTATGGCGAACTGTGCCTTGATATCTCCCACATCCAGATTATCTACCAGGACCGGAATGACCCACTCGCCGAAACCAACAATCAGACTAATGGCTTCATCCAGAATAGGCGCCAGATCAGGTCGATCTAAGGGATCAATGTAAAAGATTGTCGTAACAATTTCAAACAGCGGTCGAGCTTCACTGGAACCAATTCTGATAACTTCATTTCTCACAAGCTCCAACCCCTGACGTAAGTCTTCCAACTTTTCGCTCGCCAAGAGTTTCTTAATTGTACCATGAGAATCCTTTTGCATAATCAGCTCTCTTTTATAACCTGCGCCCGAGTAGATTCACCTATTGTTTATAAAGATTTTTTCCGGACTCATATTATTGATATTCCCCCCATTTCTAAATACAATATAATCAGTTACAAGTTATTATACAATATCATCAGTATTAATAAGGATGCCATGGTTCCAGCTAGCTCCAATCTGCTTGAAAGATCAATATTATCAACAGTCATTCCGCCAGAAAAATGGTATCAGAATTTTATGACAGCAATCATTCGCTTGAATACGAAACCGCTGTATGGACGCGAGAATAGCAATAACGTTTTGCACTATGGCATGAAGCTGATTGCTGGCGATTTTGTATCAAACCGAGACGAGGTCCAAACGGGCTAAGGCTACCCAATTAAGTGCTTCATTGCTTTTCGCTATATTGTTTGATATACGCTTTTAATTATTATTCTTTTTCTAAATCTTTTAGTAATTCTTTTACATCTTTATTATCAGGTTCTTTTTCCTGTGCTTTTAACAAAGCATTTTTAGCTAAATCTATTTCCCCTTTCAATTTATACGAATACGCCAAATCAAAATAAGCATGCCACGAACCAGGGTACTCTTCCTGATTAAATAAAAATAATTTTACCGATGCATCTAAATCATAATCTAATAACATTTTACCTAAAACGCTGACTTCCTCTTCATTATAATCATATTTGTTGAAATTTATTGCCTTATGTTTTTTGTATGTTGAGATTGCTGAATCAATATTTTCCTGTAAAAATATATTTAACAATTTCGTTGGTTGTGAATAATCTAATCTATCATGTTTAGCATAATTATTTTTCTGTGAACTCAAACTTAATAGATCGTTATTCGATTTTTTATTCTCGTTTAAAGTTGCATCAAAAAAAGTTAAAGCACTCTCACATATAAATTGATAACTGATAGAATAATTATGTTTTATGGTATCAGGGTTACAATTATCAAAATATGTCCAAAATGATACAAAACCAAAATGGGTTAGATATGCCATTCGAAAAAAGAACCTATTTTTTGATTTTATTGAATTAAAATAAGGATATGTGGATTTGATATTATAATTGCCCACTAAAAAATATGGAATTTCAGTTTTGCCTATATCATAATCTTCTAATTTAGATAGAGAGATATATGATGAGTATTCCTGACTGCCGTCCATGCTAAAAATTGCCTTTGTATTAGAATGTCTCATTTGAAAGATAGATGTTGCCAATCCACCACTGCTAAAACCTAATAAACCCACATTAGTATAATTAATTTTGAGACTCTTTTCAATGTAGTCAAGAATAAATTCCATATCCTCAACTTGTGCTAATATGCTTTTTTCTAAATCTTTACGCTCGATTGAATTTGGCCCGGCTGAAGAAACTGAAATAACATAAAATCCATGACTCGCTAAATATTCACAAATAATATGATTTTGAAGCGGTGATTTACTGTTTGATGGGGCATAAATGATTAAAGGAAATTCACCTTTTTCAATAGGAAGGTTTAATGATGCTTTTACGGGAGACTCAAGAATTTGTTGAGTATTAATATTTAAGCCAATCTCATACGTCTTTTTGGCAAATTGAGCATACGCATTTAAGAAATTGTAACTATCCCGGTCTATAATATCCTTAGTTTTCGAAAAATCTTCCCTAATAGAAATTAAATCAATGTACTGCTTATATTTCATTTTATCTTTTTCAGATTCCTCTTTTGAAGGATACCAAAAGGTTATTAGCATTGGCCGAAAAATTGTATCTCGATTATAAGTATAAAATCGTGTAGTGTCATACTCTTTATAGTATCTAAACCCTACATTATATTTATCTTCTTCCAACTTTGGCATGCAAAACAGATGAGTATTTACTATTAGTAAAAAGTAAACTGTGAATTTTGTGAATGACATATCTGTTTTCTTTAAATTAATTTAAGTTTTGTTCACATTGATGGCGCATAACGGTTAGCCATGCGCAGTGCAGGATTTTATTGCACTTACTTTTAAAATCTCTACTACTATTTCTTATTTGCATAATTGTTCTAATTACCCTTGAAACCCGCATTACGTATAGCTGTTGTTGTATAACGTTTTCGAAAACTTAAATGTAATTCGCATATTTTCTACTTTTTTGCTTTCCTTTTTCTATACCCCACAATACTAATTACTATTGTGAGTATAATTATTGCAAGCCAACCTTTTCCTATTATAGAAACCATATTATTTTTTAGCATTGTAAATAGTGTAAGATCAACTTTTCTTGTTTTCCAGAACACCCATTCGCTTGCCAATTTCGTTGCTAAAATAGAATTCCCCGTTTCCAGAATAATTATTCCGTTACCAGTTTGTGGATTTAATCTAACGGCTGTATTTATTGGAGGAGTGCTTTTTCCATCATGACCTATTATGAAATCACCATTTTCGGTGGTAGTATAAAGAATAGTGCCCAACCCCCAAATATCCATACCCATTGTTCTACCATGTGGCTCCCTCATCATTCTAAGAGTTTCCGGCTTCAATACATTTCTCCCAATTGGTTCATTATTGCTCCCCCTTAGAAATACCTGAAAGAATATTTCTAAATCGGATAGAGAAGTATATAGCGCTGTTGCGGCAAGTGAGGTGTAACTATAATGTGTGGCTCTCGTTCCATCACTATTATAAAATTCTGCTAATTTGAAATCAGAAAAGTCCTCCCAGGTATATGATGAATGTGTCATATTTAAAGGTTTAAATATGCTTTCTTTCATAAAAGAGGCGAATGATTGTCCACTTACTTCTTCCACCAATAGTTGGAGAAGTGTATACCCGCCACCTGAATATTTAAACTCGCTACCAGGTTCAATACCAACCTGTACTGTTCCACTTATACCTTCATCAGCATCTGCTGCTTTTGTTAATGATTCTTCTATGGGTTGTATTAGAACTCCTGGTTCAAAACCCGAATAGCCAAGTCCATCAGTAAGCCCAGCAGTATGGCTTAAAAGTCTTCGGACTGTTACTCCATCGTTATTGAATTCGTTCTCAGGTAATTGCCAACGAGTTAAATATTTACTAACTGGAGCATCCAAATCGAGTTTGCCTTCTTCTACCAATTTCATTACTCCGAAAGCAGAAATCCACTTACTCAATGACGCTATTTGAAAAACAGTATTTCTATCAACTGGTTTTCCTGCTGTATGAAATTCTTCAACTTCAACTATTCCATTCTTAATCATGGCTAAAGCAAAATTACCTACGAATTGTTCGTTGAGTTTTTCTTTAACAGCATCTATATATGCTTCAGAACTATTTTGAATTGTGATAGGCTTATGCCACCATCCACGCATTGTGCCTGATATGACAATAACCGTCCATAGAATTAATGCAGCAAGTGTAATTCCAATATATTTTAATGTTCGCTTCATATATATATATTTAGATGTTATTTCCCTGATAAGACGATTGGAAACTTTATTAGTTACATTCCAATTTCTGTGTCATTTTTAAAATGTTGTACAACGGTTATGCTAAGTGTAGTTGGGCAAATTTAATGCACCACACCTCGCAATTATTTCTAAAGTTTAAATAATAGTAAATTATTCTCAAAACCACCATATACGCCCAATTACATTTAGCATGTGTTATAAACTGGCCGCCCTTAAGAACTTTATCGGTTTTGCAATCTATATTCATAAAAACAAAAGTTAGTCCAGTATGTCATCGATGCTGTTGAGTCCATACACCGGGGGAATGCCGGACATGAATTCCGTTGTCAGGCTTTCGCTGCCCAATAACAATTTATTTCCCTCGATGATTTTCTCATTGCGCAATTGCTGGGCCCAGTCGATGATACTGTCAATGGTGGGAACGTACAGAAATAGTTGGTCAGCAATCCACTTTGCAATGCACAGACCATAATGAATGTCGTCTGTGAAGAAGCGATGATCCTTGTCTATGATCCATTCGCCACTTTCCAATTGAATGGTGGGTGGTTTGATGGCTCCCAACGTCAGTGATGTCGTGAATGATTCGCGAATGTCGGTGTTTTCCGATCGGTTTGATAGTCGCTCAAGACTCAGGTAATCAAGCATGTATTGGAAATCCCGCTCAGGATGTTTTATCTTGATGGCCTCTCGGATTTTAGAGTAGTCCGCGTCTAATTCCTGTAGAAGGTCGGCTGATTTTTGATCATAGTCGCGGTAAAAATAG
>JABMPO010000338.1 GCA_013203015.1 Fidelibacterota bacterium | reverse complement strand
CGGAGTTGTATTACGTGCACCACGGATCACAGAATAAATGACAAGATAACGAATCAACAAGGGCAGTGGTATCAATTGAAAAAGGATCCAAACCAAGCTAAAAATCATTCTATTAAAAATCAGCCTCCCTTTAACAGACCAGATCCAGTGGCCAGCAATTTCGCTGTGGTACTCCGGATATCTATCAAGTAAGCGCGGTAAGTTTTCTTCACCATAGCCTCGCATCGATTCACAAAACCCCGCAACTGTACGTCGGTGGTGATGATAGCTTACGGCCTTGGTGGAAAATCGTAAACCCTTGGGAAAAGCCCGCCAGAGTCGTATTGCCAGGTCGGTATCCTCGCCACCATAAGTGGTAAAAGACAAATCAAAATATCCAATTTTATCCAATGCTTGCCGGCTGATCAGAGCATTATTGAAAAGGAACCATTTAAAATGCAGCGGACGATTTTCACCAATCTGCCGGGCACCGCGATAATAGCTATAAAAATAGCGATCCAGTCGATTTGGTACTGTTCCCGGAGGTAATATACTATCACCCATCGCCCCGACCACATCACCGGTCAGTAAGTCTGCCAAATGCCGAAGCCAATCCGGCTCAACGGTCATATCACCATCCAGGAAACCGATTAATTCCGAGTCGCTGGCAGTAATCCCCGCGTTACGGGCAGCAGAGCGGCCGCGATTTCGCGAAAAACTGATCACTTGTACCCGTTCATCCACTGTAAACCTGTCCAAAATTGACTTGGTGCTATCAGAGGAACCATCATCAATAAATATGAAATTCAATTTTTCAGCCGGGTATTCCTGACTGATTAAATTGCTGACACTTTGTTCTACAATGTGCTCCTGATTGTAGTAGGGTACAACTATACTGACCGATGAATAGTTTATTTTGCCCATCCGCGCTCCTGATAAAATCCGTACAATTTTTCGGTTGTCGCGTGAATATCGTGGTATTTTATTACCCATTCCCGTGCCTTAACCTTGCTTTCTTTTAACAATAGCCGATCCAAAACAAGTTTTTTCAGGGTCTCTTCCAAAGAGTCAGCAGTTATGTTTATAAAGGGGTGGTCGGGGATGAAATCAACATATTCATCCACTAACTCTGTCACACAACATAATCCCATGGCGAGGGCTTCCACTGAATTCATTCCATAACCCCAGCCACCCCGGTTATGAACTTGATCCACCAGAATATCGCAGGATTGTTTCATTTCCATAACTAAATCTGTCGGCTGGTTTTCTATTAATACGAATTCAACAAAATCATATTTTTGACTTATTCGCTCACAAGCAGGAATAATGGTTTCACTGCCTTTATAATAACGGTTAGTGGGACTATGACAAATACGAATTTTTTCCCCTACACTAAAATCAGGGTCGAATTTCCCTGTATCAAAAGGTAAAAACAAATATTTCATATTGGGATGCTTAGTGAGCAAATCCAATTCGCTGGTCAGGTTAAGCTGACTTACCGCATCAATTTCCGGGATCACACCCCTGGTGCGCAAATCCTGTCCATGGTAAGTGCAAGCTATACTTTTGCCAAGCTCTTTTAATCGTTTTACAAAACGGCCGTCCCGGTAAAATTCCAAGCCCCACTCCAGATGATAAATATCATAATCCAGTAGCTGCTCGTTTTCAATTACCTGTTCAACCGTATAATGCCATAACCAATCACGAAAATGAAAATAGTATTTTTCCAACCACGAGTTCGGTTGCCACTGGGGAGGATAACCGGACTGTTCGGCATAATCACCCAATTGTCCGCGATAGTGTTGGTAGTATTTATGTCGACCTTTCAGATAAATATTATTAGCCCGGACCAAGGGTAAGTCCAAGCATAATCCCGGATCGAAATCATGACGGGCCTGGTAAAGTGTAATAAATCGGCATTCATTCCCTCTGGCGGTATGAGCTTTTTGCCAGAGATTCAAGGTGCCAACGGTATTTTCCGGGGAAATGTATAATATTTTCATCTATTGAATATACTGCGATAGAATTGATTCAATCGGTTAACTTGTTTACTCCAACTAAATTCATGGGCGGCTAAACGCCGGGCATTTTCTCTTGATTCGTGGAATTTTTCATTATCAGCAAAAAGTTTTAATACAGCTTCGCTGATATTCAGGGGATTCAAGATTTTCAGCACAAGGCCGGTTTCCCGGTCGCCAACGATTGCCTCGGTAAAAGGCGTACGACCACAAATTACCGGGACACCGTGCGCCAGAAATTCATAAATCTCAGGTTGCTCGCCGCGCCGATAATAATCATCGTCATTAGGCACAGCCAAACCAATATTATTCTTCCCACACTGCTCGAACCAATCATCGAGATTGGCAAAAGTAGTGCTGGATTCAATCCTCAACTCCCGTAAACGACTAATCAAACCGGAATTCAGATGGGAAGATTTCGGTCCGGCCAGAATTAATCGAACATCAGGTTGTACTAATAGAACCTGGAAAAAACTTTCCAGAATCAACTCCAGATCAACCTGTTTTTCAATCACCCAGCGGTAAACCAATGCAAACTTGCCCTTGTTGTTAGGTTGGGCTTCCACGAGCGCGTTTTCGGGAAAATTTGGGATAAAAATTTTACGCTGACAAAAACGGCCAATTCCTTTTTTTGAACGGGGGGAGGCCATTATCAAACCATCAATAAAAACAATTCCCAAAATTTCGATAAATTTTAACACCGTCGCTTTAAATCTGGTAGTAAAACCTCCGGGGCCATAACGCCACATGAAATAGTGAAAAGTCGGTCGGTGCGCATCGTAAATAATGGCGGCACTGGTGAATAGGCGAAAACACCAACCCAGAATCAATAATTCCGGATCATGCAAATGATATACTCGAGTGCGCATTTTCAAGGCCAGATAATAACTTTTAATAATCCGCAACAGGGGCGATTTTGCATAATAGGTTACTACACGAATACCATTGCGAAAAGATTCCGCTCCATCTCCAGGCGCGATGATAACGGTTTCCGGGCAATAATCACGTAGTGCACGCGCTTCCTTGAAAATTCGCTGTTCAGTCAAATAGGGCTGAATAGTAAGATGACAATATTTACCAGTATCCATTTTATACCATAACCGTTCTGCCTATAAATATTTTGTGTGTTCCCGCCATGATTGATTAATTTATCACCAATTGATCAGAACAGGGAATAAATTCTGCAAAGACTTGGTTCAATTTAAAATGCGTTTATTTATCATTCCATCTTGGTATCCAACAAGACTACACCCAGAAAGCGGTAGTTTTTTCGCCGACCGAGCCCGGATGCTGCAAACCAACGGACACGAAGTAACAGTTATTACAGCCCACATCCACAGTTTGCGCCATTATTTCCGCTTTAAACGATTGAAACAGCAGCATTTTAATCCTGAGAATGAAAACGGATTAATTACCTACCGTTTCGAGACCGTTAATCCCTGGCCGCTTATTCAGCGTCGATTTTATCATTATTACCGCCGGCAACTTTTATGTGTGTGGGATCTGGCGGTAGCCGAGCGCGGAAAGCCGGACGCTGTGGTTGTAAACTCAAGTTTATGGGCTGGCGCCGCTTTGGCGGATCGGCTGTATCAGGAAAAAATACCGTTTATAGTCAGTGAACACTTGAAAGAGTTTATTGCGCCTAATGGTTTTACTCCTTTACAGCGCGAATGTATACTAAATACATACCAAAAAACAGCCGGAATCGTTGCCACCAGTAATGCCCTGAAAACCGGTATTATCCAACATTTCCCAGAATACACTAATAAGATTCAAATCATTCCAAATCCGGTGGATACCAATTTCTTCGTTCCTAATCCAAATCCAGTGACAGAAAATTTGATTTTTAATTTTGCCGTCATTGCCCTTCTGCGCCTGGAGAAGAAAATTGATTTATTGATTAAAGCATTTTCGGACTTGTTGCAAGAAAGACCTGATTGCCAATTGACTATTGCCGGGAATGGGCCGGAACGGAAAGCTCTTTGGGCACTGATTCAAAAACTCAATCTAAAAGATCAAGTCAAGCTGGTTGGTGATCAATCACCAACTGGAGTTCGGGAATTATTGCACAAAAGCCAGGCCTTGATTCTGCCAAGTACTGTCGAAACATTTGGGG
>JABMPO010000337.1 GCA_013203015.1 Fidelibacterota bacterium | reverse complement strand
GACACAATATTGGAAACCGTTGAAAAGGTTATGTTAAAAATAATCATTTAACCCACGACTGAAGTCTTGGGCTGGTTTATCCTAAAATTTCTGATTCCCACAAGTTCTTTACAACTGATCCTAATACCTCCAAATGGTTGACGCCAATTGGTTCGAATCATTCCATCTGGCATAAAGGTATTTTTCAAAGCGCTGCTAAACTGATTGGGCATAAACAAACTATCACGTTGAATCAGCCCACAGTTTTAACTGTGGGTCCAGTACCACAAAATATAGATAACCGATTTATCGGTTTATGGATTTTAGAAAAAATATTATGTTTTTCCGAAAGAGGAACGACTGAGGTTTACCTGTCGTAACACTGCGCAGGCTGGAATCTACACTAACTGGGTAAGGTGAACTGTGGTAATAATTAAAACCAAATTCCTGTAGTTTGCTTAGGTAGATTTCTCACCCTGCAAAACCGGGATTCGAAAAGACAACATCGTAATTGTAGAGGCGCGACGTCACGTCTCTACAAAAAATCAAATCTTCACCATCACCAGCAACATTTTGAATTTTAGATCGGCCTGTAAAGCATGGGGGTGATTGGCCGGCATAACAATCTGCTGACCGGCGCTAACAGTCATGGGTGCGCCATCGATGGATATCTCGGCCTCGCCTTCCAAAACATGAACGATCGCGTCATAGGGAGCCGTATGCTCGCTGAGTCCCTGACCGCGATCAAAAGCGAACAAGGTCACAGTACCGGCAACATCAGTCAGCAAAGTCTGGCTGACAATCGATGTAGATTGATATTCAATCTTGCCGGCCAGAGTTGAAAGGTCCAGACTGGCGACAAAGTTCTCAATAAGATTATCAGACATATTTATTTCCTCCGATTATAAAAATAATTATGGAAAAGTCCAGCTTCATCACAACTACTCCAGGCCGGATAACCATCCTGACGTAAACGCTCGATCAGCGGTTCCGGCAGGAAAGGGGTTACCAATTCGAAGATTTCACCCTGGGCCAGTTCCGGTAACCCCTCAAGAACCGCACTCAATGGATGACCACCGGCTGTCAAGAGTGTCCGGGCATCCAATGACTTTTTCACCAGATTAGCTTTGAACCAATCCGGGGTACCTGCTTCATTATCAAAAGCAACGCCGGTTACTGCACTGGCCTTTGACCGTAATTCAGTTACAACCTCTAGTACTGGCTTGCTAAGATTGTCGGCCAGGTGCTGTAATGTCACTGAATTGGCGATAGTCACAAATAAATCAGTGCCTTGAATCTCCTTCAAGTCAGGAGCGTATTCCAGCAGTTGTGCTTCCAATTCGGGGTAATTCTCCAGAAAATCGGTGGCGGTTAAATCGGGGGTAATCGATTTGCGATGGATAAAATTTCCGGTTGCGCATCCACTCATAATTAATTTCCTTCCTTTACATAATTCAATAGTCGTTGTTCACCCTGCAGGGCTCGCTTATCGGTTAAATCCTGGCTCACTTCCAACACTCCAAGATATTCCCCCTGTTCATCATGAAGAGCATAATATTCGATGCATAAAAACCTTTCGTTTAATGTTAACCAGAATTGGGCATGGGTCTCTTTCCCGGCTTTGAAATCTGCCAATATTTGCTCAACGATATGGACCGATTTCGGCGGATGGCAAAACTGGACCTTGCGGCCAATGATAGCCCGGTTACGTTCGAAAATACGTTCCCGCCCCTGAGAGAAATAACGGACCGTATCATCTTTATCAACAAAGGTGACATCAAATGGGATCGTATTCAGAATCGCCAGCAATTCCGGTATCGCCAGCGACCCGCTGGGCAATCGAACAGTTCTCATATCGGGAGCCGGTAGATCGGCCTCAATCACATTTTCGGGCTGCCATTCGGTTGTGGGATCGAAGAGGCAAAAACCGATCTCGGCGCTCTGCTGATAAACTTGATACCACTGGGCATCCGTCAGGGTGTCCATGGAGATGGGGAAAAGGATTTCCTCTTCCTTGTAAATCATATCAGTTACAGCTTTGGTAGCAGGTTTTAGGATCAGTTTCACCACCGATTGCAACCCAATCAGATTATCCGGACCAACGTTTTTCAATCCTTCGTGAGCATTTTTAAGGTATTCTCGTGTTTCATCGTGCTTGCCCCACATCACCGTGGGTGGACCGGTAATCTCGTGCTCTTCCAGGAACGGGAATAGCAGGTTTTCCTTACGGCGGTAATGTTTTTCAACATCCGAGAGTGAATTGAATTGTGTGCGCAGCTTGAACAGATTGTCTTCCACATCCACATTGGCGCTGGCTTCCAGTATCACTCTATAGATTTTTTCGATATCGCTGACAACCCAGTTCAGAGCCTGGTTTTCCTGTTTAAAAGTGTGGACCGGATGACCAGCCGGGGCAATCTGCTCGCCGGATGTATCGATTTGTCCTTCCATGGCCATTACATGAATATCACACAGTTTCAGGATTTCCGCCTGAGGTAAACCTTCAGCAATCAACTCCTGCTCAACTTCCACTACATATTCATAGGGTACTTTACCCATCAATTCGGCCAGGCGTTTTTTGACCTGTTCCGGTGCGGCGCCCTCATGCAGTTGCAGAATCATATGTTTCAGTAGATCTTTCTGCTCCCTAGCCTTCTGTTTTAAATCGCTCATACTAATTCTACCTCTTTGTAGTATTTAATTCTAAAATTTTTTAATGTCTAATTGTCGATTGGGCAGCTAATTCTTCCAGGGACGAATTGAATAACATTTTTTCAATATCAGCCTGTATTCCATCCCATTGATTGTGCAGGGCACAGGGGTTTTCATCCGAGCATTCTGCAAAACCTAAAACACAGCGATGAAAATTGTCCAATCCTTCAGTAGTGGCAACGATTTGATTGAGGAATATCTGGTGTGCCGGCCGTGCCAGTTGGAACCCCCCCTGCTTACCCTGAACAGCGCTGACAATCCCCGCTTCTGCTAACTTGCTCATGAGTCGTCCCAGATATTTGTAGGGCATATCTAATTCAGTATGCAAGCGATTGACTGAAAACAATTCGCCGGTTCTGGTCGCCAGGAAAACCAGGACTCGGATAGCATATTCGCTGGTCTTTGATAATTTCATATTCTACCTTGTGGTAGAATTTAAAATGTTACTATCAACCACACAAGCTTTAACTTTAATCCGCATTCGTCCCGATATTTATCGGGACTACAGCGTGACGAGCAGGGATGGTTTAATTTCCCCCTGCTTGCGGCGGAACTGTGGTTCCAAGGCTTGCCCTGGGGCCTGCCAGGCGTAGACGGAGCGTAGCCTGGTTCATAACATTGATAATAAACCCAAAAAGGCGATTCAATTGAATCGCCTT
>JABMPO010000336.1 GCA_013203015.1 Fidelibacterota bacterium | reverse complement strand
TTGACACCAGATGGTGATTTAATCCAATTACCGGCTGAAGCCACACCAGTTGATTTTGCTTTTCAGGTCCATACTGAGGTAGGAATGCATTGCATGGGGGCAAAGATTAATAAAAAAATTGCTCCTCTAAATACGATATTGAAGAATGGTGACACGGTAGAAATCATAACCAGCCAAAAACAGACTCCCCACTATGGTTGGTTGCGCTTTGCGAAGTCATCAAAAGCGCGGAATAGTATCACAAAAAATTTACGAAAAATCCGGTTTACCGAATCGGTTAAACTCGGTCATGAAATTCTCGATAAAACTTTACGGCGTTTAAAGCAGATTGAATTGAGCAAGAAAATTCAGGACGCTCACGATACACTGGGTTATAAAACCCGGGATGAACTGATTGCTGCCATTGGTGATGGTACGCTGATGATCAGGGATATCCTTAAAAAACTATTTCCCAGCGAAGAATCCAAAACTCTTGCAGAAGCAGACAAAATAGTTGATGGCGATAGTTTTCTGCGATTAGCCCGCGGCACAGCTCGGGGAGTTAAATTACAGGGTATTTCAGATTTGTTGGTATCGTTTGGAAAATGTTGTAATCCCATACCTGGCGATGACTTGATGGGATTTGTTACCCGCGGGCGGGGAATTACTCTGCACCGCGCCGATTGTGCCAGCCTGCCACTCCTTGACGAAGATTCAGATCGAATAATTCCCGTTGATTGGGATGTCGGCAAAAATGAGACTTTCAGCGTTCGGATTAAGGTTGTTAGTCAGGATCGTTTCGGAATTTTAAAGGAAATATCCGAAGCCATAGCCGACGATGATATAAATATTTCCAGCGTTGATCTAAGAACCAAGGATAATATTGTCACAGCGTATTTTGTTGTTCAGGTCAGTAATAAAAAACAACTTGAACGCATTAAGAAGCGAATAATTAAAATTCCAGGAATTGATTACATAGAAAGGACGGTAAGAGATTGAAAGCAATAACTTACACTAAAAAAGAGATTGCCAAACGGGTTGCCGAACGAATGGGCGAAACTGTTGATGGAACCTCGAAATTTGTCGATGAGACATTCAAAGTCATGAAGGATATGCTATGCGAAGATAAGCTACGGCTGCGCATAGAAATCCGTAATTTCGGTGTATTCGAAGTTAAACCCACCAAAGCGAAGCCCAGGGCTCGTAATCCCCGTACTAACGAGGAAGTATATGTGCCAGCCCATAAAAAGACCCATTTTAAACCCGGCAAGATCGTCAAAACACATCTCAGCAAACCACTTACTTAGCGCTGAGGAGCGATTCGATTATGGGTCGCATTTTAGGTATTGACCACGGCGACAGTCGAATAGGACTGTCGCTGTCGGATCCTCTGCACATGATCGCTTCACCTTTCCGAACAATTTCAGCTCGGGCTGGCGGAGCGGTTATGCATTTGTTGCAAGAAATTATTACGGAAAATGATGTAGAGAAAATTGTACTGGGATATCCGCGAGGGATGAAAAATCAAATCACCGCTCGCACCCGGATAGTTGAGCAATTTGCAGTGGAATTGAAGACCTTGGGAATACCGGTCATTTTAGAAGACGAACGATTGAGTACGGTTAGTGCAATCAAAGCCCTGATTCAGCAAAATGTAAAAACCGGACATAAAAAAGGACTGGTTGACCAGACTGCCGCGGCAATCATCCTGCAGCAATTTCTTGATCGGCCCCTTAGGCCAGATGCTGAATAGACTACCGCACTGGCAGTTGGCAATTATCTCCGGTCTTTTGATCGGAGCTGCTTACCCCGTGCTACCATTCGGGTTTCTGGCCTGGTTTGGGTTTGTCCCGTTCATTCATATTACTCTAAATACAACTCCCGGCAATTCATTTCGATTAGGTTACCTGGCGGGTTCGGTTGCCAATCTTGTGGCAGTTTACTGGATTGGCTTTAATTCGGGTGCTGTATTCATAACGGCTTTAGCTTCAATGATCGGGGCGATTCTGTATCTCGGTATTTTTTGGGGATTGTTTGCAGCGGGAATCAGTTGGTTAAATATAAAAACAAGCCGCGGGTTAATGCTCTGGCCCCTGCTGTGGGTGTTAATGGAATACCTTCGCAGTTTCGGCGCGCTGGGATTCCCATGGATTAATCTGGCAACCACGCAGGCTGGTTATTTGCCCCTGATTCAACTGGCTGAAATCACTGGATCTTATGGTATTGCATTTTGGATAATATTAATTAATGTGTTTATCTATCGTGCGTTGACATTGCGAAAGAAAATGCAATCGGCCTTAATTTATGGTGCAGCTATCTTCTTGCTGGTATTTATTACTGGTCTATTACGAATTGATTATCTTAAAGATATAGATCACGCGCAGTCAATCGACGTAGCTATTGTCCAGCCAAATCTGAATCCCAACGATAAATGGAAAAGTGAAAAGCGTGAGAATGTTTTTAACTTGATGGATTCCACTCTGGTCGAGGCATTGGCTCTGAAACCGCAGCTTGTTATCTGGCCAGAATCGGCCGTACCTGCTTATTTGAGAACTAATAAATATCGCAGCCGCCGCATTGAAAAGCGAGTATTTGATGCTGGTATTCCTTTGTTAACCGGTGCAGTGGATCGTCTGAAACAGGATAATGGCGAATGGTCAGTATTTAACGGCTCGATATTATATAAACCGGATAGCACTCAAACCATTTATCATAAAATGCACCTGGTTCCATTTGCCGAATACATTCCGCTGTCAGGGAAATTCCCGGTTTTGAAGAAATTAAATTTCGGACAGGGAAACTTTGCCCATGGTGAAATGTTTACCATCTTTGAAGTGGACTCAGTCAAATTTTCAAACATTATATGTTACGAATCCAGTATCCCACAATTGGTTCGAAAATTTGTCAGCGCTGGAGCACGCATGATAACAATTGAAACTAATGATGCCTGGGTCGGACAAACTTCCGGACCATATCAGCATTATGCGCTGGCCGTGCTGCGTGCGGTCGAAAATCGGGTTCCGATTGTGCGTTGTGCGAATACCGGCATATCTGGGTACATTGATATTACCGGGAAGACCACTAATAAAATTCCCCTTAATGAATTGGGAATCGCCAAACAAGTTGTTAATATCCCATCCAGGGTAAGTTTATATGCACGATTTGGCGATATATTTGTATTTTTAAACTTCTTAATAATGATTGTTATTTCAGGTGTAGGATGGAAAAGAAAATAATAGGTCTTTTTTTATTCAGTTTGTTATTACTCAATGATCTTAGCGCTCAAATGGCGCCAGACCAGCAAAAACCAATTTTCTCACCGGTGATCAAGTCATTGATATTGCCAGGCATGGGTGAGTTCAGTTTGGGACAGGAAAAACGCGGTCGGTTCTTTTTAATCAGTGAAATTGCCTTGTTGACCAGCGTTACTTTGGCAGTTGTCCGCACTCAATACGAATATTCGTCAATGCGGTCTTATGCTGCTGAACATGCTGCCGTCGATGGTTCTGATGAGTCGAATCAGTTTTGGGTCAATGTCAGCAATTACTCATCCAGTGATGCATTTAATAATGAACATCTGCGCTGGCGCGAGGTTGAGTCCCTGTACCCGAATGAGAATGATCAACTCTGGAATTGGGATTCTGAAAATTCACGAATTGAATTCCGCAATTTGCGGGTAAATCACGATCGACTGAAAAAGACCGCCAGTTTCATCACCGGAGCAATCGTAATGAATCATTTGATTTCCGCTATCGACGCACTGTACTTATCGCGAATATCGATGCTGGAAAATGTATCGTATCATCCGGGAATTGATTTCATTTCCGGTACCTATCAACATTCGCTAACAATCAGGTTCTGATTTTTGTCTGAATGGGGACAAACTGCATAGTAAAATTCTGGTTTTTTCTATCATTCGCGATTTCTGTTTTATTAGCTGATAATTCAACTACTCTAATTATTTATACACTGGTTCTGGCTACTTTATTAGCTTTTAGAATCAGGCATTTAAAGCCGGTTATTATTCGATTGAAACCATTCATCTTTTTTTTGCCGATCATGATTGTGCTGTATGTGGTTTTTTCAATTATTTTGACGGCAATGGATTTCTATCAGATTATGGCAGAGGGCTGTTTTGCCTTATCGAAATTATTGGTAATGGTCGCTGTCATGAGCCTATATTTTGAAATCTCGCGATCAGATGATATTCTGATTGCTGTACGCAGCCTATGGAGCAAGACCAAATTGCCTTGGCGTTTGGCCGAGGATAGCCTGATTTTTCTTGAGCTGACTTTAAGGTTATTTCCAACATTTCAACGGGACTGGGAGCACTTACGACGCGCACGCACAGCATTGGGATTAAATCAGACGGTGGGTCGAGTTGCACAAATCAAACAGATTGCCAATGATTTTCCCGCTTTGATATTTCTCAGCCTGCGAAGAGCAGATGAAACCGCTTTAAGCATTTACTTGCGTGGCTATGGGAAAAAAATACCGCGCGGTATTGTGAATCCGATTCCGTTTACAGTCATTGACGGAATAGCATTCGTAGCTGTAGCGCTGGCTTTCTATTGGATAAATTTCAATGCAACGCTATAAGCTGCTGCTTCAATACGATGGGTCCAATTTTTGTGGTTGGCAGTCCCAGAAAAATGACCGAACCGTTCAAGTTGAAATTGAAAGGGCGCTATCAGTATTAAATCATGGCAAGCGCGTGGCCGTGGTTGGTGCCGGTCGCACCGATTCCGGCGTTCACGCGACCGGGCAGGTCGCCCATTTTGAACTGAACACTAAATTATCAGAATCGGATTTACTAAGAGCTATCAACGGGAACCTACCCGCGGATATCAGGGTAGATGATTGTTCCGCAACTTCAATGGATTTTCATGCCCGCTTTTCAGCTATAAAACGAATTTATCAGTATAAATGCCGTACTGAAGAATATCTACTTGATCGACATTATTCCTGGCTGATTGGGAAGGTAGATATTGAACGCATGTCAAAAGCTGCCGGAATGATCATTGGAGAACACGATTTCACATCATTTTGCAAAATCAATCCGGAACTCGAACATAACAATTGTTTGATTTACCATTCTTCATGGAATCTGAAAGGGCCGATAGTAAATTATAAGGTCATTGCAAACCGGTTTTTGCACCATATGGTACGATATCTGGTGGGAACCATGGTTGCTATCGGTCGCCATCAATCCGGCTTGAAACAATTTGAAGAAATGATTTTAAATCCTGGCAAAGAACATAAGATTTATCGAGCGCCTGCCAATGGATTAATCTTGAAAGAGGTGATCTATTGAAGATTGATAAAGTCAATTTGTTATTGATTTTCGTATGTCTGAGTACCGCACTCTGGTGTCAGGATATTATTCATGAATCGCGCAGCACCGCCATCACACGGGCAATTGAAGAGGTGAGTCCGGCGGTTGCCAGTATCAGCGTTGTTCAAATTAAGGAATATTCTCGTTCTCCATTCATGCAGGATCCCATCTGGCAATATTTTTTTCCATATGATACCTATAAACATAAAAGTAAAAGTTCCGGATCCGGGATAGTTATTAGTCCCGACGGTTATGTATTGACAAACCACCATGTTGTTTCAAATGCTGCCTTAATCAAAGTCACTCTCCCCGGGGGTCGACAATTCGATGCCGAGATTATCGGTGACGACCCGGTTTCCGATCTGGCTTTATTAAAGCTGGAGGGGCGAAATTTTCCCTATGCTCATCTGGCGGATTCCGATCACCTTCTGATAGGGGAATGGGTTATCGCTCTGGGAAATCCATTTGGCTTATTCGATGTCAGCAAACAGCCATCGGCAACAGTTGGTATAATCAGCGCTTTGCACATGGATTTTGGGCAACAGGAATCAGGGCAGGTTTACCAGGATATGATTCAAACTGATGCTGCAATTAATGTTGGTAATAGTGGTGGACCATTGGTCAACAGTGTGGGGGAAGTCATTGGCATTAATACTTTCATTTATACCGGCAATATGTCCCAGGGATCGGTAGGAATTGGATTTGCAATACCAATTAACCGGGCTCGGCGAATTGCTGAAGAACTTAAACAGTCTGGTCGGATTGATCGCAGTTTTGCTACCGGCCTGGAAATTCAGACGCTTGACAAACGCGTGGCAAATTTGTTGGATTTACCATTTGCCAAAGGAGTTTTGATTACTAAAATCGATGACGGAAGTGCGGCTGATGACGCCGGTTTGAAGCCGGGTGATGTTATCTTGACCCTGAATGGATACAAAGTCGATAAAAGTGCTGATGTCTTTCAGGTTTTTAGTGATAATGAATTACGCGCTGGTGATGAGGTTAATATGACCGTTTACACTAACGGCGAAAATAAAGAAATCACATTTAAATTGAGAAAATCTTAGTATGAGATTGGCCAAAGAAGGTAGTTCTATCGTTATTGGTGCCTTCCTGGTGTTTGTTGTTGCAAGTACGCTATCTATAGTCCATTCAACACTCTGGGGTTATCTTGCTGGTACCTGTTTTCTGTTCTTAATCTTTTCACTGTATTTCTTTCGCGACCCGCAACGTAACTTACCTGCCGGGGACCAAATCATAATCGCTCCAGCCGATGGAAAGATCGTCAGGATTATGAAAATCGATGATTCTGAAATTGGAAAAGGATCAACCTTGGTTTCAATTTTCCTGAACGTCTTTAATGTTCATGTAAATCGGATGCCGATCTCCGGCAAATTCGAATCTGTTGCCTACCATAACGGGAAGTTTCTGGTCGCTTTCGATCATAAAGCATCCGATGAAAACGAGCGTACGGATATAATAATCAAATCAAAAAAAATTACCCTGAGAATTAAACAAATCGCGGGAATCATCGCTCGCCGGATCCTCTGCTATGCCGAAGCGGACGGAGAAATGAAAATTGGCGATCGGTTAGGATTTATTCGATTTGGTTCCCGCACTGATCTGGTTTTACCACCGTCCGTAAAAATTAACGTCAAACTCAATCAGAAAGTTACCGGCAATGTAACCATTATTGGAGAAATTGAATGAAGACCAGACGCCATGAACACAAAAGAATAAATGTGGGTGTCATCCCAAATATTTTTACTCTGATTAATATGTTTCTTGGATTTGCTGCATTAATAATGCTAATGAAAGGTGATCCGATTAAAGCTAGTTGGATTATTCTGTTTGCCATGGGTTTTGATGCAATTGACGGAAAGACCGCCCGGAAGCTGGGTGTCGACAGTAAATTCGGGATTGAATTTGATTCTTTGGCTGACACGGTTTCGTTTTGTCTCGTGCCAGCATTATTTCTTTATACCCTTTATGTTCAAGGATTACCAGTAATTATTGGAATGCTCATTAGCTTTACTCCTCTGATGTTTGGTACAATTCGTTTAGCTCGCTTTAATGTAATGCAGGAAGAACCAAAATCATATTATGAAGGCATAACAACACCCCTGAATACCGTGATGATAGTCAGTTTTGTGCTATTTAATTATCAGATTAACGGCAGTTATGGTGATCCAAGAATTGCCATATCAATGGCTGTTGCATTGGGCTTTTTAATGATCAGCAGAGTGAGGATAGCGAAATTCCCAAACTTCACATTTAAAGGTGGGCGTTCCAACACATTACGTTTGATCGGAATAGTTATTATTGTTTTATCGATCATTCTCTGGAAAGGGTTAGTAATATTTCCGCTGTTTACGGTCTTTCTTTCGTGGAGTGTACTGAACTGGATGCTGAATCACAATCGCTATGATGAGAAAATAAATTTAAGTAGTATTAATAAAACGAAATAATCATTGGCATAATTCATGAATAAACGTTCGATTGCAATTATTTCCCTGGTTTTAATAATCGGTGCTATGGTAGGCTCGCTGCTGGGTCAGTTGCTGGGCTTGATACTTCCCGAAGGCGTGGTAAAAGGTTTCTTTCTAACCGGAATAACTTTTGATCTGGCAGGGATGGTTGGAAACGAAACCGGTGTAATAATGCTGAATCTGATTATCCTGAAAATTAGCTTTGGACTGAGCCTGTTTTTTAATTTTTGCAGTTTGATCGGCCTGGTTACTGCCTATTATTTTTTACGCTACTTGCGCTAGTTAAAAGTCTCCTGCTCTATAACGTTCGCCAGTATTTTTAGTTTGTTTATTAACAATTGAGATCAAATCGCCAGGAGTATCGATTATGTGCCGGGCTCCGGCACTTCGTAATTCCGTTATTGATCGAAATCCCCAACTGACACCAATGGCAATCATCCCGGCGGCTCGGGCTGTCAAAATATCGACATTTGAATCCCCCACGAAAAAAATGTGGTTACAAGCTATTCCTAATTTATGGGCAATTTTTACCGCCATATCAGGAGCCGGTTTGCATGGGGAATGAGGACTTGCACCAGCAATCTCTTCAAAATGCCAATGGGATAAATAATATTCGGCAAATTGGATTGTAAAATTATGGGGTTTATTCGATAGAATAGCCAGCGGGATATCCTGGTCATTAAAATGGGATAGCATTTCACCGATCCCTGGGTATAGTTTGCCGTATTGACGCCAGGTTCGAGAATATTCCGCTGTCAATTTTTTTAATACTCGATCAATATATTTTTTATGACGAAAATCGACTGGCAAAGCCCGGGATAGCAATTCGTCAATTCCATAACCTACGAATTGTTGATAATTCTGGATCGGGTGAACCGGATGTCCTTCCAGTTTCAGGATGTTATTTGTTGCCTGGGCAATCCCGCTCAGGGAGTCAACCAG
>JABMPO010000335.1 GCA_013203015.1 Fidelibacterota bacterium | reverse complement strand
CTCCGGGTTATGATATATCGTCAGTGGAAAGAATGGCTAAAATCAAAATCCACACTATTAATAAGGATAATAATACTCTGGGTGCCTATTGCGTGGATATTGAACCGCAGACTGATTTTGATGTGGCGAAGTTGAAATTTTTGTATTTGACCGGAGCGATGATTGAAAAGCGCGACAACTTGGATTTCCTGGTTGTGCAGAATCTGTTTGCGGATCAAGCAACAGCCATGGCTGATGTTGTGCTCCCGGCAGCCGTTTGGGTCGAATATGACGGTACCTATGTGAGTTCAGACGTTCGTGTAAACCGGGTACGTAAAGCGGTTGAGCCCCCTGGCGAGGCAAAACCAACCTGGTGGATTTTCCGGGAACTGGCCCAACGGATGGGACAAACCTGGGATTCAGCTGATGCTCAGACAATCTGGGAACAGGAAATAATCCCACAATATTTCCATTTCAGTGATGTTAAATATGATTCGCTGCAGGGTGACGGGGTGCAGCTCAGACACCAGCCAGCAACTGTACTTAAGGCTGCATTTAAAATCCCGCCTGGAATCAAAAGACTGAATTTCCACAAAATCCTTTGCGAACACTGCTCTGATATCCAGGATATTGTAGCCCAAGATTTTAAAGAATCGGATTGAGTATGCCAGAAAGAATTACCTGTTCCAGCTTGTTAAGATTAAGCTGGAAGTACGGAATTTTGAAATTATTTAATATGAAAGAGCAAGCGGGATGCAAGTAGAAACTCAAGTAAGCGAAGCGTTTCGTCAGTTATTGGAAGAGGAAAAGCTGAATAGCGCCCAGCGGCAAATCGATGATATCTTGATTGATTATCGATCCAAGCCGGGGGCACTTATTCCAGTATTGCAGCACACCCAAAATATTATTGGCTATTTACCTCCGGTTGTGCAGGAGTACGTGGCCCAGGGTTTGAATCTTTCTCCAAGTTCTGTGTACGGTGTTGTTTCGTTCTACTCCTTTTTTACCATGGTTCCACGCGGCAAGCATATAATTCGAGTCTGTATGGGAACAGCGTGTTATGTTAAAGGCGGTAGTATAATCTGTAAATCACTGCAAAAAAAACTTGCTGTAAGTCCCGGGAGAACAACTAAAGACAGGCAATTTACGCTGGAGGTGGTTCGGTGTCTCGGTGCCTGTGGCTTAGCGCCGGTAGTGGTAATCGATGATGATACGTATGGCCAGGTTGATCCGGGTAAAGCTGTTGAATTACTTGAGCCTTATTATAAATAAGAAAGGGATACATTATGCCCAAACTAAATATCGCGGACTTGAAAAAAATTAAGGATCGAATAGAGGGAACCACTACCCTGCGCGGCGGAACCCACCGGGTTAAAATTACTGTGCACATGGGTACCTGTGGAATTGCAGCCGGGGCCAGAAAGATCATGAATGTTCTTCTGAAAGAGATTGAAACTCAGGGAATAAAGGACATTATTTTGACTTCTTCCGGTTGCGCCGGTCTTTGCAATCGTGAACCTATGGCAACGGTTGAGATTAAAGGTGAAGCGCCGGTTAAGTATATTGATTTGGATGAAGAGAAGACCCGAAAAATCTTTAACAATCATGTCATTTCGGGCAATATAATTGTCGAATATGCTCTGGCTAGAGGTAGCGAAACTGCATACTAAAATTCCAAAAATGAGTGTATACACTAATCTTACTGTGCAAATTCTGAATCAGGAATAGCAAATGGAAAAAGTTTATCGAGTACATATTTTAATCTGTGCCGGGACCAGTTGTGTATCTGGTGGCTCATTGAAGGTTAAAGATGCTCTGGTAGAAGAAATAGAACGTAATGGACTGGAAGATGAAGTATTGGTAGAAACCACCGGCTGTAATGGTTTTTGTGCTTTGGGTCCCATTATGATCATACATCCGGAAGGAATATTTTACAAATACCTTCACGTAGAAGATGTACCTTTCTTTGTAGAAGAGCATCTTATCAAAGGGCGGGTGGTTACAAAGCATCTCTTTGAAGAGCCTCAAAAGAAAACGCTAGTTCCGATTATGAATGAGATTGGATTTTTCAAGAATCAGATTCTAGTTGCTCTACGAAATCGAGGATTGATCGACCCGGAAGTTATCGATGAATACATTGGTCGTGATGGATACCTTGCCACAGCCAAAGCCCTACAGGATATGACCCCTGAGAAGATCGTTGATGAAGTTTACAAATCAGGATTGCGTGGCCGTGGCGGTGGTGGTTTTCTGACTGGTTTGAAATGGAAATTCTGCATGGAATCGGCCGGGGATATTAAATATATCTTATGCAATGCTGATGAAGGCGATCCCGGGGCATTTATGGACCGGTCGATTCTGGAGAGTGATCCCCACGCCGTTCTGGAGGGAATGATTATTGGCGGTAAAGCGATTGGCGCTCATCAAGGCTATATCTATGTTAGGGCAGAATACCCGCTGGCGATCGAAAGATTGAACACTGCAATCAGCCAGGCAAAAGATTATGGTCTACTCGGCAAAGACATTCTGGGGACTGGTTTTGATTTTGAAGTTGAGCTATACCATGGCGCAGGAGCGTTTGTTTGTGGCGAAGAAACCGCATTGATGCTGTCTATTGAAGGCAAACGCGGGATGCCCAGACCTCGCCCGCCTTTTCCTGCCCATAAAGGACTATGGTCCAAGCCAACCGTATTGAATAATGTGGAAACCTATGCCAATATTTCTCAAATTATTATAAGAGGTTCGGATTGGTTCGCCAGCCTCGGGACGGAAAAGAGCAAGGGAACCAAGGTTTTTGCCCTATCCGGTCATGTTAATAATATTGGTCTTATTGAAGTACCAATGGGCACGACACTCCGAACGATTGTCTATGATATTGGCGGTGGGATCAGCAAAGGTAAAGAATTAAAGGCTGTACAGATCGGCGGACCATCGGGTGGTTGTTTGCCCAAAAGTCTCATTGACACCCCGGTAGATTACGAATCAGTAATAAAGACCGGTGCCATTGTTGGTTCTGGCGGTATGGTGGTAATGGATGAAAGCAGTTGCATGGTGGACATTGCCAAATTCTTCCTGGAATTTACCGCCGACGAATCCTGCGGAAAATGTACTCCCTGTCGCGTAGGTACTAAGGTGTTGCTTAATAAATTAACTGACATTGCTGAAGGTCGCGGAAAACACGGTGATATCGAATTGCTGGAAAAATTGTCAGAGGGCATTAAAACAGCTTCTCTGTGTGGCTTGGGACAGACGGCCCCGAATCCGATACTAACAACGATTAAATATTTCCGTGAGGAATATGAAGCACATATTTATGAAAAAAGGTGTCCGGCAGGTGTATGTAAACGGCTGACACCCAGTCCCTGCCAAAATGCCTGTCCGGTGGGTCTGGATGTTCCCAGTTATGTAGCTCTTATTGCGCACCAGCGTTTTGAAGACGCGCTGGATCTCATATTGGAGGATAATCCGTTCCCATCGGTCTGTGGTCGGGTATGTAACCATTCTTGTGAATTCGAATGCACGCGGGGTGAAGTAGACATCCCGATTGCTATCAAGGATCTGAAAAGGTATGTTGCCGATTTGATGCTGGATCGTGTTGATCACATCAAACCCGTGCCCATCACTAAACAAGAAAAAGTGGCTGTTATCGGATCCGGACCCGCTGGTTTAACGACGGCCCATGATTTAATTAAAATGGGCTATGCCGTCACGGTTTATGAAGCCCTGCCGGTGACTGGGGGAATGATGTGGGTTGGCATTCCCGAATATCGTCTGCCGCGGAATGTTTTACAGGCGGAAATCCAGGCAATTGTCGCCTTAGGTGTGGAAATTAAAACCAATGTCAAGATTGGTAAAGATATTACCATCAGTGAATTAAAAGCAGAGTATGACGCGATATTTGTGGCAGTAGGCGCTCATAAAGGCCGAAAACTTGGTATCCACGGTGAAGATCAATATGAAGGCTTCATAGACAGTGTTGACTTCTTACGTGAAATAAATCTGGGCAGTATGGAAAAACCTGGCGATAAAGTAGTGGTAATTGGTGGTGGAAACTCGGCCATTGATTCGGCTCGTGTGGCTATTCGCTTGGGTTCAAGTGAAGTCAACATTGCCTACCGTCGTACGCGGGCCGAAATGCCGGCGGCAAAAGAAGAAATCGATGCGGCGGAAGAAGAAGGCATTAAAATCCATTATCTGGTTGCCCCAACGCGCGTCATTGGCTCGAACAATCAGGTATCCGGACTGGAGTGCATTCGCACCGAGCTTGGTGCTCCTGATGCCAGTGGGCGACGACGGCCGGTTCCTATAGAAGGTTCTGAATACGTAATTCCCTGTGATGTGATTTTACCATCGATTAGCCAGGAACCGGAAATAGCCGGATTAACTAAAGATCTTAAATTAAAAACCACTCCCTGGAATACATTTGAAGTTGATCCCAATACATTAGAAACAAATATTCCAGGTATTTTCTCCGGTGGTGATTCAGTAACTGGACCGGCTACCCTCATTGAAGCAATTGCAGCAGGACAGCGCGCGGCATTTGCTATCGATAAATATTTCAATGG
>JABMPO010000334.1 GCA_013203015.1 Fidelibacterota bacterium | reverse complement strand
CTTCATTGGCATGAATATCGGTGATAATAGCGAAAGTTTTTATACTCATAATTGCCACAATATAGGTTTATGTGTAGTGCTTTTGCAACGATAACTTCCCGAAAAATAATGATAAGTGTTTCACCGCTAAATTAATAATTCAAATTCAAAATCGAAAGCTATTTGCTTTGATAAGCATTCTTATTCCAAGTATGATTCTGATATGTGCGCTAAATCAAATCGCAAAACATTTGGTAAAAAAATCCTTGCAGGCAGTATTTTACCTTGCCAAAAGTGACAGAAACCAGCTAAACTAATCCATATGATGAATAAAAAACCTGTTTTGATCGTTGGTTCAATTGCTTTGGATTCCATTGAAACTTCCGCTGGACGACGGGAAAATCTGTTGGGTGGATCCACGACTTATGCCCTGGTTGCCGCAGGCCGCAGTGCTGATGTGCACGTGATTGGTATCGTTGGCGATGATTTTCCGGCTGAGGGGATGGAAATTTATCAACGCTATGCCAGTTGTTTAGACGGTCTTGTTACCGCCAGTGGCCCCACATTCCGCTGGGGTGGCAGATACCACGCCAATGGTGATAATCGGACAACATTATTTACTGAACTGGGTGTTTTTGCCAAATTTAATCCGGTGCTATCTAGTAATGATCGCAATGTAGCACTGGTTTTTTTGGCAAACATTCATCCACAGTTACAATTATCGGTCATTCGACAGACCGATCCAGCAGCTTTGATAGTAACTGACACCATGAATCTGTGGATTGACACTACCTTTGACCAGCTCGCACGGGTTATTGAGAAAACTGATATTTTATTAATTAATGAAACTGAAGCACAAGCCTTGGGGAATGATATGTCTCTGGATCAGGCAGCTGAAAAGTTAAAAGCAATGGGTCCGGAAACAGTGGTGATTAAACAAGGTAGTAAAGGGGCAACCCTGTATACGGCCACTGAAAAAATTGATATTGGTATTTTCCCGCTGAAACAGGTTATCGATCCTACCGGAGCAGGGGATACTTTCGGTGGCGGATTCCTGGCGGCTTTAGCAAATGGTGATAATTATACCAAAGCTCTAATCAATGGATCGGCCCTGGCGTCATTTTGCGTGGAAGGTTTTGGCATAGAACAATTGGTTAACTGTAATGCTGCTGAATTAGAGCGGCGGAAAGAATATTTGGCTGATACGGTTAGCACTTGAAAAGGAGACTAACGCCTCCTAATTTTTACAACTTGAATCGGAAACGATACGATAAAGTCACAAAGAAGGAATAAAAAAATGTTGAAAAAATTATTTGTATTTGCAGCAATAATCGGCCTGTTGGCGATTAGTTTCTTCGGTTGTTCCAGTGAAGAATACACCACTGCGAAATTAGATATTCAGCAAAAAAATTGGGCTCATGCTGAGGAATTTCTTATAAAAGCAATGGTGGTTGAGCCGGACAACCCGGAAATACCATATCAATTAGGTGAGCAGATTTACGCCCGCGAAAAAAAGTGGGTTGAAATGAACGAAATGTTCGAAAAAGCGCTCGCCTTGGATCCCAATCTTTCAATATTAGTAGGTCCGACTGTTCGCGAATATGTCAACAATTCACGCGATAAATATTGGGTAAATGCGTATAATGATGCGGTAAACTCCTATAAAAATATGAATTCCGCCATTGATAGTACCGAACGTGAAGAATTGTTACGGATTACAATTGATAAATTCAAAATAGCCACGATAATAAATCCGACAGAATCGCAGACATTTGCCAGTATTGCGACCGCTTATCTGGATTTAAACGATCTTGATTTGGCGCTGGATTATATACTCAAGGCAGTTGAGTTGGATCCCGAAAATCCCAAGATTTTGAATATTACCGGGCAGCTCTACTCACGCAATGAAGATTGTGAAAACGCAGTAAAATATTACCAGTTAGCGGTTAAAGCTGAACCAAATAATTCCCAGGCAATCCGGTCACTTGCATCAGTCTATTATGAATGTGACGATCTGGAAGGCGCAATTATTACCTATGAATCCGCTATTAATAAAGAAAACGACACCAGTATCAAATGCGACCTGTACTTTAACTTGGGAGTTCTATATAATCAGAGCGGTGATTTAATACTTGCCGAAGATAATTTCATGACCGTATTGGATCTCTGCCCCGATGACGTTGAAGCAATTGTTGGTATTGCTCAGGTATTCGAAAATGCTGAAAAATGGAGTAAAGCCGAACGGTTCTACAAAAATTTAATCGAGGTTGATCCGGATAACCCGAATCATTACAAGGGAATGTCACGCGTTCTGTTACGACAGGGGGAACAGGAAGAAGCTCAATACTACTACGAAAAATCCAAGACAGTTGGAATGTAATTAGTAGAATTTTTGTGGAAAGCCTCACAATGAGCGGGGCTTTTTTTTATCCCAATCGCTGTCTCTTTTGCAGATAACCATTAAGCGCCAGATCGAGGCTCTCATCGGTAAAGAATGAAATATAATCAATATTTTGATCACGACAGTGTTGGCGATAAAAATTCTGAAATTTCGCGATCAGATTTGTGTAATTTTCCTGAATCTGCCAGGGCTCGGTAGTAATCGTTTCTCCGGTTTCCAGATCGCGGAATTTGGTACGGGTTGAAAAATTAAATTGTTGCTCCTGTCGATCCAGGATATGAAAAACCACTACTTCCTGTTTATTATGTCGGAAATGTTTTAATCCTTCAATAATGGATTCCGGGCGATCCAGTAAATCAGAAATCAAAATAATCAGGCCCCGCTTTTTTATACGTTCTGCCATCTCGTGTAAAACTGGTCCGATATCAGTGTTTTTGCCTGGATTCAAATTATCCAGTTGAGTCAGTATAGTATTTAAATAAGCGGGAGTAGAACGAGGTGGTATAAATTTACTAATTCTGGTGTCAAATGTCACCAGACCAACTGCATCCTGCTGGCTAAGCATCAAATAAGTAAGCGCAGCTGCGAGGTAGCCTGAGTATTCCAACTTACTTATCTTGCCGCTGCGGTAGGACATTGATTTACTGGTATCCAGCAGCAAATGGGTCCGGAGATTCGTTTCTTCCTCAAATTGCTTGACGTAATAGCGGTCAGTTTTGCCAAATAATTTCCAATCGATATGACGAATTTCATCACCCGGACCATAAGCCCGGTGTTCTGCGAATTCCACACTGAAACCATGATAAGGACTTTTATGCAGGCCGAGGATATAACCCTCCACCACCATTCTAGCTCTGAGTGACAGATTATTTAATTTGGCCACCATTTCCGGCTGCAAATATTTTCGCTTATCGATTGTCATCGTTTTGACACTAAGGCGCTACGGACACCAGGGGAGCAGAAAAGTAGGCTAACCACAGAGATCAGAGTGAATAATTTGAAAAAATATTTTCATGTTTTATCAGTGTTCTTTGTGATCTCAGTGGCTTGGTGGTTATTTGTTCTCAAGCAGCTTAAGTAATATATCATCAGTAGATAAACCATCAGCCTCAGCGGTAAAATTGGTGAGAATCCGATGTCGGAGAACCGGTAACACCATGGCCTTTATATCAGAAATATCCGGTGTAGGCCGTCCGTCTAATATTGCCTTTGCCTTTGCACCCAAGACCAGATATTGTGAAGCGCGAGGACCGGCACCCCACTCAATCCATTCTTTTATAAAATCAGGAGAATTTTCGTTAACCGGTCGAGTAGCGCTAACCAGATCAACGGCAAATTCGATTACATTGTCAGCCACGGGAACGCGCCGCACCAATTCCTGGTAGGATATCAAATCAGCACGACTGATGACTTTCTGCAGAACAGGCTCACTGCCGGCCGTTGTTGCTCTTACAATAGCAATTTCTTCCGATCGGCTGGGATAATCGATTTTAATATTGAACATAAACCGATCCAATTGGGCTTCCGGCAAAGGATAAGTACCTTCTTGCTCGATCGGGTTCTGGGTCGCCAGAACGAAAAATGGTTCTTCAAGAACATAACTGGTGCCAGCCGTTGTTACCCGATGTTCCTGCATGGCTTCCAGGAGCGCTGCCTGGGTTTTGGGCGGCGTCCGGTTAATTTCATCGGCTAATATAATATTACCGAAAATGGGACCTTTGAAAAATCTGAAATTACGTTTCCCGGTATTCAGGTCTTCCTCAATCACTTCTGTGCCGGTAATATCACTGGGCATTAAGTCTGGCGTGAATTGGATGCGGCTGAAATTCACATCCAGTAATTCCGCCATCGATTTGATCATCAGCGTTTTTGCCAAGCCCGGTACACCGACCAGTAACGTGTGTCCCTTACAAATCAAGGCAATCAAAATATGATCGAGGATATCAGATTGCCCGATGATTGACCGTCCGATTTCTTTTAAAAACGTTTGCCGGGCAGATGCTAATTTTTCCAGTAGTTGTAAATCCTGATTACTCATAGTGTATTCTTCGTTAATATTGAATAAATGTTCGGGGTGAAACTAATACAAAGGCGGTTAGGGAAACAATCGAACATCAATTCTAATTCTCCGGCATTATTTTTGTTTCCAGAATTATGTAATTAATGCTAGCAACCCAAATCGTTTCTGGTGCAATGATATTAAAAATGAAAAATAAGCCCAGTGAATAAACAGAGATTTCAGTAATAAAGAATAAATGAGTCCAAATAATACAGAAATTCAAATATATATAGATCAAGGAATCAAATTACATAATTCCGGTGATCTGGATGGCGCACAGCAAATTTATAAAAAGATTCTGACGCTTAATCCAAAGCATTCCGATGCTCATAATCTTATGGGTGCAATAGAGACCCAACACGGTAATTTTGAACTGGGAATCGAATTGATCAACGCCGCACTGTCATTTAGTCCCGGTAACGCCAGTTATTATCTTAACCTGGGAAATGCTTTTTTCTAACAGGCAGTTGCCAGAGTCCGAAGCCAGTTATCGGTCGGCTATCGATTTGAATCCTGAATACACGGATGCAATTTATAATCTGGCTCGGGTACTGGATAAGCAGGAGAAATTTTCGGAGGCGCTTTCCAGCCAGAAAGAAATTAAGCCGGATATAATTATTTCCGATATCTCCTCAACCGGTACCGAGGGGGAAGAACTGGTGCGACAGATCAGAAATAATCAACCGGGTGCCCACATTGTATTGAGCAGTGGACTGGATGATCATGTTTATCAGGAGAAAATGCGTAACTCCAAGGTAGAATTGATGATTAAAAAACCATTTGATATAAAGCAGCTACGCTCGGTTATTGCACAAATATTGAAAAAATCTGACTGATTTATTTCACCGGGATATGAACGGTAACTGTTGTACCATTATTAGTTGAATTTATTTCTACATTTCCCCCGATCAGATTTATAATGTATTTAACTATACTCATCCCCAGTCCTATTCCTTTTACCTGCCCAGTAATATCGCGATCAACCTGATAGAAGCGATCCCAAACCCGATTTAATTCTTCCTGTGGTATCTTGGGGCCGATATTTAATATCTCAATAGCCACGTTATCAGCACGGGAATTAACTGTTAAGTTAATCCGAGGTTTTTCCATATCGCTGAATTTGACTGCATTCTCAATCAGTTCATATAAAATACTGTGCAGTCCCTCAACAATCATCTCAAAATCTGGTACGTCATTCCAGATTATTTCTATTGAATCGGAATCTATTTGCAGAGCATCAATAATTGATTTAACCGTGGCCACTAATAATTTTTCAGAGATTGTTTCTGTTTCGAGCATATTTAATTCATCAGGCATACGAACATATTTGATCAATTTTCTCATGATGCCATTCAGAGTATTGGATGCTCTTTGCAGGCCGTCCAATGCAGATTTTTCCAGGGCTGGGTCTTTCGATTCGACCAGAATATCCAGTGATTCCAGGCTTAACTGAGTTATAGTTTCAACAGTAGCAAATTTGTGCTTAAGCATAGTCAGGAACAGATCTTTACGACGATCATCATTAATTCTGCTGGTCTCTTCGTTGGCAACGAAAACCACTTCATCGATTTCGCCCAGGGGATTAAGGATGACGTTGTACTTCAATTCCAGGGCAAAACGTAGTTTGAAATCATTCTCCATCCGGTAGATGATAAAATCGCCATATTTCTGACGCGTCAGCATATTCCAGTCATTAATTTTTGATTTAAAACTCTGATTAATAATATATAAAAAAGGTTGGTTCGCTACACTATCATCTTCAAATGAAAACATTTGACGAGCTGTCGAATTAAAATTTTGAATCATACCTTCGGAATCGGTAATAATGATTCCATTCTGGATTTGATTGATAGTGGTTTCGAACTTTTCTTTTTCCGCCAACTGGTTCCGCAGATGGCTCATCCGCAATAGTGAATCAACCCGGGCTTTCAGGATCGGCAGATCTGCCGGTTTAGTTAAAAAATCGTCTGCACCGGCTTTTATTGCACCCATCAATGTTTTGGAGTCGGTCTTTCCAGTGACTATGACGATTGGAATTAATTGAGTTGCTTTGTGTTCACGCAGTTCCCGGCAAACACTTATACCATCCATACCGGGCATTTCAACGTCAAGCAAGATAAGATCCGGGATTAGTTTTTTTGCCCTTTCTATTGCGGTTGTTCCATCGTAAGCAGTATGCGTAACATGGCCCTGGATCTTTAAAAGATCCTCCATTATCCCAACCACGGAGATGTTATCGTCCACTATGAGCACTTGTGCCATTTATATTCCTGAGTCTAATACTATCTTAATAATTGATTTCCGTGCAAAAATTATACCTCAATTTAACAATTAATACTATCGTGAAAGTCAATAGAGTTTCTATTGCTAAACTGATAAAATGTAAGTAGTCTGCCGCAGAGTAGTTAGAATCGTTGGCATTAAGCAAGTAGGAGAATTTTGATCATAAGGAATTATTTACGTCTACTGGAAAATATTTCAATGATTATTTTTCCACAATCGGAGAATAAAACCGTTTGCTGTCGGACAAGAATTCACAT
>JABMPO010000333.1 GCA_013203015.1 Fidelibacterota bacterium | reverse complement strand
GGAAACGGTAATCTGCATCAGCGATTTACGGAAACATTTCGGTGACGTGAAAGCGGTGGATGGTATCAGCTTCCATATCCGACGCGGGGAGGTATTCGGCTTCCTTGGGCCCAATGGTGCCGGTAAGACTACCACCATTAGCATGATCTGCGGCCTGTTGCCGGTTACCGGCGGCACTGTAGAATTTACCGACCCGACTATTCAGCAAGCAGGTGTCAGAAACCATATTGGTATTTGTCCCCAGGAGAATATCTTCTGGCCCAAGCTCACCTGCCGCGAGCAATTGGTGTTTATGGCCGAAATGTACGGCTTCCCTGGCAATGCCGCCCGAAAACGCGCTGATCAGCTACTGGACATGCTGGGGCTAACCGGTAAAACTGATACCCTGGCAGCCAAACTCTCCGGCGGGATGAAGCGCCGTCTGAATATTTGCCTGGCCCTGATTCATGATCCCATGGTGTTGGCGCTGGACGAACCGGAAGCCGGTCTGGATCCCCAGAGTCGCTTGCTGGTACGGAATTTTATCAAAGGTTTGGCACGGGAGAAAACCGTGATCCTGACCACCCACAATATGGACGAGGCCGACCGCCTGGCGGATCGAGTTGCGATCATTGATAATGGCAAATTGCTTAAGCTGGACACTCCGGGGAATCTGAAGCAATCAATCGGGGAAGGCGATCTACTGGATATCGTCTTTGATGATAGTGGCAACAAAGTCGGACAGGATAACATTCTGAAGTCTATTCAGCCGATCTGTGAATCAGTAAAAATAAATGATGACCATTTGATTTTCAAGGCGCCCCATCTTGTGGGCCTCCTGCCGCAGATTACCGCTCAATTAACCGAAATCGGTGTTATAGCGCGGGAAATCACACTGCGGGAAAACACTCTGGAAGATGTCTTCATTCACCTTACCGGCCGGAGATTGCGATCATGAAATTGCTTTCCGTGATCAAGAAAAGTTTCCGCGAGCAAATCCGTAGCTTCTGGGTATTGGTACTCACTGTAACTATGGCACCGTTTTTTGTGTTTGTTTACTATTTGATTAACGAATCCTGGCAGCCAAGTTACGAATTGTTGCTCGTCAATTTGGATGTGGGTACTGAGTATACCGGTACACCGATTAACCACGGACAGGAGTTGCTGGCTGTTGCTAAAGCGCTTGAAAAAGATTCACTAATGATCCCGGTGGCCGTTAAACAGGTCTCCAACCGTGAAAAGGCCATGCAGAAATTGCAGAATAAAAAAGCCGATGCCCTGGTGGTAATACCGGAAAATTTCTCCCTGGCAATGGTGGAAATGCTGACCACCGGTAGCGGACCACAATCGCAACTGGAACTGGTGGGCGATCTCACCGACATGAATTATATGGTAACCGCAATCTGGGCCAGCGAAGCCTTCAATCGTTATCTGGCTCAGGTATCGCCTATTGCAATGCCTGTGGGAATTACCGAAACCAGTCTGGGCGTGTCGGGGGAAATCGATGAATTCGATATGTGGATTCCCGGGTTATTGATCCTATCAATTATCATGCTGATGTTCACCGCTACTATCGCCATTATCACCGAGGTGGAAAACGGTACGATCATTCGCCTCAAGTTGTCCCGGATCGGTGTGCTTAATTTCCTCGGAGGCATCACTGTGGTGCAAGTTGTCGTTGGTCTGGTGGCAATCATGCTGACGCTGGTCGCGGCCGTATTAATGGGCTTTAACTACAGCGGTTCGATTGGCGCCTTGCTGGTGATCGCGGTGTTGACCAGTATTTCAATGATAGCTTTCAGTTTGATTCTGGCGGCGGCTGTAAAATCCGTTAATGAAGTACTGGTAGTGGGAAATTTCCCATTGTTTCTGTTCATGTTTTTTACCGGGGCGGCTTTCCCATTAGATGGAAAAACTCTTTTCACAATTGCTGGTTATTCAATCACCGCCCAGGGACTAATGTCCCCGACCCACGCCATTACCGCTGCCAAGAAAGTATTGATTATGGGGGCTGGTCTGGGTGATGTTCTGCCCGAACTGTTTGCACTGGCAGTGCTGATTGTAATTTACTGGGCTTTGGGTGCTTGGCTGTTTTACCGTCGTCACATGCGAGTCACATAAAAATAAGCTAACGACTCGCATAAACATAATTTAAATTCAAGTCCGATGAAGTTCACCCTATCAGTCCAGGATACTGAAACGGCAGCCCGCACCGGGGCGCTGGAAACCACTCACGGAAAAATTACAACTCCGATTTTTATGCCGGTGGGTACCATGGGAGCGGTAAAATCTCTTGATCCGCGCGTTCTGGATGAAGCCCACACTCAAATCATTCTCGGTAATACCTACCACCTCTACCTGCGGCCGGGGACCGAAATCATCAATGCTGCCGGCGGCTTGCATAAATTCATCAGTTGGGATAAACCGATCCTCACTGATAGTGGTGGCTTTCAGGTGTTTTCCCTGGC
>JABMPO010000043.1 GCA_013203015.1 Fidelibacterota bacterium | reverse complement strand
GCGCTTGGTGCAACCAGATCGCTACCGGAATTATTCAAACAAGCCGGCGCGAAGTTTACATTTGAGGCTGGAGTTCTGAAAGAGTCGGTGAATTTGATAGAAAAAACAATTAGCGATTTGGAATAATTTTTTCGGGTATCAACCGATTTCGCTGTTTAAGCGTGAAAGGCGATTAAGCGCATTCCGCCGATTGAACATTTCCTCATCGGCGGATTTCCAGATCGAAACTAGTTTTTGCAGGTTTTGCCGGGCCAGAGATTTATTACCCATTGCTTCATAGATTATTCCCCGCAGGTAAAATGATTGCGGATATACAAAGGCGCGGGCACTGCGGGAGAGACTAGCTTTTTGCATTTCATCGGTTACTGCTAAAGCGGAAGTATAGTCACCGGATAAATAATGAATCATTGCCTTTTGATAGAGAAAATAATGTTGGACTTCGAAACGTTTGTCGAGCTTTTCCCATTCAGCCAGGGCAGCAGGATAATCTTTGTGAGCATAATAATTTTGGAAAAGAATAGCATGCTGGAATAAATCTTGTGTCATTGTTTTATCCGAGGAGTCTCCCGCCGTGATGTTAGAAACTAGGTCAACTAAACGGGAAATAGGCTCTGGTTCATCGAGGTAACTGTGAATCAGGCTTTTTATTAAATAAATATTAAGTTTGATTTCTTTGTTAGGATTTTTCGCAAGTTCATCATTTAATTGCAGGTGGGCTCTTTCATAGTCCTTTAACAAGAAATAGTGGAAGGCTTTTCCTACTGAATAGTTAGTAGTCTGACTGGCATGTATTGACTGTTTGTTGACAAGTTCATCGATCAGGGGTAATGCCAGGCTTATTTGTCCTTGTTCGACATATAGAGAAATCAAAAGATCATGACCAATCTTTTGCCATCTTTCATTTTTATCATCAGCCAACAACAGAGAGAATTTTTTTTGTGCCGTATCATATAGACCCATCAGTTGGTAGGTGTATCCGGATTGTGCGGTAAAATCATAATTATAGGGATCAATCAGCAAGCCATTTTCAAAAGCCTTTAAGGCTTCGGAGAAATCGCCAATATTCTGATATAGTGTCCCAATAAACTTGTACGGCGACGCCTGATCAGGATGGAAAGTCAAAAACTGGTTTGCCAGACCAATCCCCACGTCGGCTGGAAGGTGGTTGTTGCAGAGTCCAGTTAGGTTTTTTTGGGCTGGGCTCATAGTCGGATCAGATTTTAAGGCCTCCAGATATAATTCGCCGGCTTTTTCATAATCACCAGCCCCTTCGGTCATTAGAGCAAGATAAAATGAACCCCAGGGACTATCCGGAAATAATGAGATAAATTGTACAGCCTTCATTTTCCCTTCATTAAACTGTTCTTTTGCTGCGTAAATATCAAAAATATGGCGGTAGGCCAGCTTATAATTCGGGTCCAGTTCAATTACTTTTTCAAAAGCCAGTAAAGCGCCTTCAAAGTCGCCGGAACCGTGAAAAAGGGCTTCGCCCAGACCATACCAGCCATCTTTTTCATCTGGCAGAAAATTGACCACTTGTGTGTATAATTCGGTGGCCTTCGAAAAATTTTGGCTGATTAATTCCCGGGCGCTTTCGGCTAATAATTTTTCTTTGGTCGTTTTATAATTTTCACCTGCCAGGATATAGTTCAAAGATACTAAGGCCTGTTCCGAACTGACTTCAGACGAAAGTGATTGAGCCCACCATTGAGCAAGAGCCATGGTATAATAAACATTGGAAAAATTACTGTCGATGGCAATAGCACTTTGGAAGTGGTCAATAGCCGCTATAAAATGTTGTTCATTGAACAAATCCATACCTTCAAGATAATGCTGGTAAGCAGTCATTGATCCGGTCGTTTTTTCGATGACGGGAATCTCAATATCTTGCACGTCCTTGCTACCCAGGTTCAGGTCTCTTCGGACCAGCTCGGTCAAGTCATCGACCATGGCGTAAACATCATTTCCTTCAACCCGCTGCGACTTGATTATGGTACCTCTTGCGACTTCAATTAGGCGCGAGGTCAGGATAATTTTATTGCCGGTTTGGATGATATTGCCGGTGAGCATTGTAGACGCCCCAGCCCGTCGCGCAACTTCTAAAGCGACGGAAGGATCAATGGAACGGCTGTCCGATTGACCAAGTTGATTTTGAATATCATATAGACGCTGGCTGCTGAATATTTTAAATGACTGGGATTCCGATAAATCGGTAATTATCAATTCCTGTAAAATTTGTCCCAGGCGATCCTTATCATCTACATCCCGGAGATTTTCAAAATTCACGACGGCCAGGGAGTTTGACTCAGCGGAGGTTTGGAGGCCGAATAAACCCATCGAGGGTAATGCCAGCCAGCCAATCACAGCAATGCCGACAATCCCCAGGCTAATCATTCCCATTTTTAGATATTTAGATTGGATTGGTACGGATTTGACCGGCAAAAGGGTGTCAACTGGGGCTGGTGCTTCAGTGTTTCTATCGATTTCAACCGAATCTCGTTTAATACCGGTTGATGTGATATCATATGCCCAAGACAATAATATTGCAATCGGAAAACCAATAATTAATAAAACGATTACCAACGTCAAGGCCCAATCCGGTAATAACAGGGCCGGAAATGTAACCTCGCCGATTTGCATAATAATCCATGAGACAAGGGCATACATGCCCGCCACACGAAACACCTTACGACGTCTTAATTCATGAATTAGATTCTGCATACTTACCCCGGCTAAATTAATAGTCCATTAGCCAGATTAATTTACAATGAAATTTTGGAGTTTGACTTACTTAATATAAGCCATATGCCATGGTTATTGTATTGTTCCTAAATAACTGCTAATTAGTGACTTTGTTTCCAGAAAAGGTTGTGAGGAACTTATATATTTTTAATTTGTATTAAGATTAAATAGTTTAAGGTTAAATGAAATGGGAACGCAATACAGTGGTGATTATAAAAGAGTAGCCATCTTGGACGCCTGGATCAAATTGTCGCGTGCCGGGATTACTGTCACTCAAAAGATCAGACCGTCGGTGGAAAAAAGCAATTTAACTATGGCTCAATTCGGCGTTCTGGAGATGCTCCTGCATCTGGGACCCCTGAGCCAGAAAGTAATTGGATTAAAAATATTACGTAGTCCCGGGAATGTTGTTATGGTGATTGATAATCTGGTACGTGATGGTTTGGTCCGTCGCAATGTCAATCCCCATGACCGCCGCTCACACATTGTTGAATTATTGCCAATCGGTCGTTCATTGATTGAAAAGGTTTTTGAAAAACATGTTCAAGCGCTCGAACAGGCTTTCGAGGCACTGAATTCTGCTGAAGTCCGTGTGTTAGGGCGCCTATGTAAAAAATTGGGGTTGGGTATTGATGCAACTTAAAATTTCACAAAAGGAAAAGATAATGAATAAACTAACAACTATTGGTCGCATAATGTATGCAGTACCATTTGCTATATTCGGAATAATGCATTTTATGATGAGTAGCGCCATGGCAGGGATGGTGCCATCGTTCATTCCCGGAGGTGTATTCTGGGTATATTTAACCGGTCTGGCGTTACTGGCTGCAACAGTAAGTATAATAACTAAAAAGCAGATTGTGTTGGCCACACTGTTGCTGGGAGCACTGATGTTCATATTCGTATTGACGATCCATTTACCGGCCCTGATCGGTGGTGACCAAATGGCAATGTCCAGCGTATTAAAAGACACAAGTCTAGGTGGAGCAGCCTTGTACCTGGCCGGTGTTTATAATACAGAATAACTAATCTGTATAAAGAACCAATTTCACAAGTCGGAGTACAAATGATTGAAATTATTCCCTTTGCTTCTCTGGGACATCAGAAACACGGTTGGTTGAATGCCCGGCATCATTTCAGTTTTGCTAATTATTACAATCCCCGGCGGATGGGGCAGGCGCCACTGCGAGTCTGGAACGATGACACTATCAAGGCTGGTACCGGATTTCCCATGCACCCCCATCAGGATATGGAAATCATTACTTATATCCGAACCGGTGCAATTACCCATGAAGATAATCTGGGTAACCACGGGCGAACTGATGCCGGCAATATCCAGGTCATGTCAGCTGGCAGTGGAATTGTCCATAGCGAATACAATCTGGAAAATGAAGCTACCACTTTGTTTCAAATCTGGATTGAAACCGCCCACACCGGAATTGAACCGCGCTGGGCTGCGAAACCATTTCCGAAACAGGAAGCGGATCGGCTGCAGTTGATGGCTTCCGGTCGCCCGGAGCATGAAAATTCCAACGCTCTTAAAATTTATCAGGATGCGGCACTCTGGGCGGCTAATTCTGCTGCCGGTACGGTTTTGCCCCACATCCTCGGATTGGATCGTCATGCCTACTTGGTGGCATCAAAAGGTGAAATCACAGTCAACGGAATGGCTGCTGAGGCTGGAGATGGTGTCCGGGTCTTCAATGAAGAAAAATTAGAAATCCGATTGCAGACCGCAGGCGAAATTGTTATGGTTGATTTACCGGTACTGAATTAATCAGCAAGGGGCTCCATTTTCCATTTCTATATTTGTTGAGAGATCGAAAACACTAAAATTTAATTAGCGGGCTTTGGCAATTTTGCCGCGTTTTTCGATGACCGTTTTACCATTTTTAACTTTTATCCGGTAGAAATAGACGCCATTGGCGACAAAGTCACCGTTTTTATCCCGGCCATCCCAGATGATCTCGTGATAGGCACCAATCGTTGGATCAAGATCGGTTAAAGTGGAACCGCGGGTCATCTGGCGGATTTTCCGGCCATCAACAGTATAAATGTCAAGACTGAATTCTTCAACCGTCTCGGTGAGTTCATAAGCAAAGCGGGTTTGGTCTGTAAAAGGATTGGGAAAATTGCCATAGTCGATCAACTGCAATTTTTCGCTAACAATAAATTTCAGTGTAAGCGTATCAGATTGATTCCCGGCGGCATCAGTAGCTATGATTGCCATAGTTGTATCATTGCCGGTGAGCGTGGGAGTATATCGAATGCCTACCGTATTGGTTTTTCCCGACATGATGTCAAGTTGTGGATCAGGAATTAGTTGATCATTTATCCATATTTTGAAACCATCGCTACGATGGTCAATTCCATTTTTATCTTGAGCCAAAAGTGAAATAATGGGATTGTTGTTGAGATAGCTATTTCGTAAAAAACGCTGACCATTGATAGTTGCTTCAAGTTTGGGCGCTGTATTATCGGTCGAATAGATGAAGGCAAACTGGCTGTGTGTGGTTGCCGAAAAGTTAATCGTGGAATCAATAATACTGATATTCTTGACTGGCAGCCACAAGTCATTTTCATGAAAAAATTGAGTGAAAAAAAGTGAGTCCGGAATTAACTCCGATAATTGCCAGGTGCCGGTAAATGGCAGTGAATATGGGGTTTCTATGCTGATGGAATTGTTTCCCGACGCTAACTGAATACAACTGAAATCAGGTTGAAGAATAGCTTCCGGATCATCAGAAAATAGTATTTCCATTACCAGAGGGTCGGTTGCAAAGCCTGGTTGAATCTCCAGCTCGAAATTATTGACAAATACCACACTGTGATTTATAAGATCATCTGTCGTACCCAGTTCAGGTGTTACCCAAAAGGCATCGGTGGTAATTGTGGTTGTAAATGTATCGGGTATAGATATTGGGTTGTCAGCAGATACGATAGCCCGGTAACCATGGGTGCCGGATGGAAGTGCACAAGTGATGTACCCATTCAATGAACCGCGACCATACAATTTTATTGTATCGCTGTCTATATCGTGCCAATCAGAGGCTGCATTTCTCTGGAATAGAATCCGTGCGTATCCGCTCCCCGTGGTTGAATTATTTACCGTACACGACAATTTTAAATCTGGGTCTTTTTCAATTGTTAGCGCGTTTATCGAAAACTCCGGAAAGTTTCTGATCAAGACTTGTTTTTCCGGTCCCAAAGTGATATTGCCATCACTATCAACCACCCGACAATAGACTCTAAGTAATACCCCGGCATTTTGTGGAGGTATTGCACTGACGGGGTGATAAAAATCACTGCCAACAGGAATCATTTCCGAGAAATAGTTATCATTGACATAAAGTTGAACGGTATCTACTCCCTGCTGATCAGAAACTTTAGCGACTACTAGAATACTGTCCAGATAATTCGGGTTTGGAGGATTAATGTCGTGAATAATCGCATTGGCGCCAGCGATTGATAGCAATGAACTGGATCTATATAGGTCGCCATTTGATTTCCATGATGCGACCAAACTATAGTTACCGGTTATCAGCGTATCGGAAATTGGTAGTTGATAATTATTATTATTTCCCGGAACAAGTTGGGGGACTTTTATAAGGGGTATCTGATCCGGCGTGAATAATTGTATCATCAAAGAATCACTGTTTGTTTGAGGCAGCACCAGTGTAACGGTTTCTCCCGGTTCCGGATCGGGAGGAATGATATCGATGGTAAATTTTGCTGGAAATGGCAATTTAAGTCCCGGGTCTCCGGATAGATTGAACTGGTAAATTTGAGAAATGGCAATATCCGGATAGCTGCTATTGCTGACGTAATACTGAATTTTAGCCTGGCTAATAATTTCACCAACTGATAAGGCTTCTGTATTGAATAAATTTTCATGCAGCGGTTGCAGTAATAAAAAATCGTTAATTATCCAACCCACACCAGCACTGCCAAACCAGGCTGTTACCCCGCCCTGATCATAACCCATCAAGCGACGACCGAGGGCATTAGGGTTAGTTACATCACCGGTGAAGCAGGTCATGCTGGTGACGAAAGGTGTACGTCCGGGATTAGATAAATTGTCAATATCTCCCAGCGTAAATAAAGAACGATCACCCCACACGGCACCACCGCCATGGCCTAAAAAATTC
>JABMPO010000332.1 GCA_013203015.1 Fidelibacterota bacterium | reverse complement strand
TTTATTATCAGTGAAGATAAAGTGGTCTTTTACAAAATCAATTTTTATAGCTGAACCGGCTGAAAACTTTTTACGTAGGATTTTTTCCGATAGAACATCTTCAATTGATACTTGGATTTCACGCCTCAAATAGCGGGCTCCGTATTCATGATTAAAACCACGCTCCAAAAGCTGTGTGCGCGCCCGCTTGGTTAAAGAAAGTGACATATTCATTCTGGCTAGATTTTCCAGCACATCCTCTAATTGTATATTAATTATATCCTGGGCATTTTCTCTCGTGAGAGCATGAAAAACAATAATTTCATCAATCCGGTTGATAAACTCAGGATTGAAATGTTTTTCAACATGATCGAGTGATTTTTGCTTCAAGCTTTCATAATCAGTCTGATCAGATGATTCAATAAAACCAATACTGGAGCCAGCCATTATTTCCCGCGAACCGGCGTTGGAAGTCATAATAATTATTGTATTTTTAAAATCGATTTTTCTTCCAAGACCATCGGTCAGTCGGCCTTCATCAAATAATTGTAATAGAACGTTATAGACATCGGAATGAGCCTTTTCGATTTCGTCAAATAAAATCACGGAATAAGGATTTCTCCGGACGCGCTCCGTAAGTTCGCCACCTTCCTCATAGCCCACATATCCGGGCGGGGCTCCGATCATACGAGAAACCGAGAAACGCTCACCAAATTCAGACATATCCAATTTGATCAATGCTTCCGGTTGTGTGAATAAATATTTTGCCAGCGCTTTGGCTAATTCAGTTTTGCCCACTCCAGTTGGTCCCAAGAAGAGGAAAACACCAATTGGCCGTTGTGGATTTTTTAACCCGGCTCGTGAACGCTGAATTGAGCGCGTCAAACCCGCTATAGCCTGATCCTGGCCGACAATATATTTATGTAAACCAAGCTTCATTTCCAGCAATTTCTCAGATTCATTTTGAGCAACCTTGGTTAAGGGAATACCAGTAACTGCCGATACAACTTCGGCAATTTGCTCTTCATCGATTACGACCGGATTATTTTTATCCTCTTCAACCCAAAGCTTCTGTTCGTCCGCTAACTGCTGCTGTAGCTTTCGTTCCCGGTCCCGTAGCAGGGCGGCATCTTCGAAACGTTGATCGGCAACTACCAACTCTTTTTTAATCCTGACATCTTCTATTTTTTTTTCAATCTTAATTATTTTATCAGGTACATTGATATTCAGCATATGGGCGCGAGCACCGGCTTCATCCATAATGTCGATGGCTTTATCCGGGAGAAATTTGTCACTGATATATCGATCGGATAAATGAACACAGGCCGCAATCGCTTGATCTTCAAAAACTACGTTATGATGCTGTTCATAATGTGATTTTAATCCGTTCAGGATTTGTAATGATTCTTTAACCGATGGCGGATTAATCATTATTTTCTGGAATCGACGTTCAAGTGCTCCATCTTTTTCAATATTTTTACGATATTCATCCAGCGTAGTCGCACCGATACAATGTATATCGCCTCGGGCCAAAGCAGGCTTGAACATATTGGAAGCATCTAACGACCCGGAAGCGCTGCCAGCTCCGACCAGAGTGTGTAATTCATCGATAAACAGAATTAAATCAGAATTTGATTCCAACTCAACCATTATCGTTTTCATTCGTTCTTCAAATTGACCACGGTACTTGGTACCGGCGATGAGAGCTGCCAAATCGAGGGATAGAATACGTTGATTATAAAGCAGGCGCGGTACAGTTTTGTTGATGATCCGTTGAGCCAAACCCTCGATTATGGCGGTTTTTCCAACTCCCGGCTCGCCAATTAATACCGGATTATTTTTCTTACGGCGAGTTAATATCTGAGCAACGCGCTCAATTTCTTTTTCACGTCCGATTACCGGATCTAATTGGTTTTCCCGCGCCAGCCAGGTGATGTCCCGGGAGTATTGGTCAAGCGCTTTTGTAGTGGTTTTATCGGATTTGTCAGATATAACAGCAGGTGCAATACCCGCCTGTTGAGTACTACCTTTCTTTATATAACCACGAACAGAATTATAATCGATATTGAAGGCTGTCAAAACATCATAGGCGATTCCATCGGATTCTTTCAACATTGACAGCAGAAGATGTTCATCTTCAGCTTTTTGAGCTCCCAGATCAATAGCTTCTGCATAAGCATTTCTCAAAATTCGTTCCGCGCGTCTCGTTAAAGGGATATGCCCCAGAGTCATAGTGCCACCAGCCGATTTAACCAGGTCGATTATTTTGGATCGAATCGCATCCTGTTGGCAGCCAAATGCTGCTAAAATCTTGATCGAATTGCCATAGCCTTCCCGAAACAGACCCAGCAATAAATGTTCTGATCCCACATAACTATGTCCCAGGCGAATCGCCTCTTCGCGGGCATATTTCATAATATTTTGGATTCTTTTGGAAAAATTTTCTTTCATTGCTGATTTCTTAAATGGTTAAGGCATTTGATTCAATTTAGCCTGTTTTTATTTTCCCCGCCTCTAATGTAAGATTAATATTTCCGATTTGAGCAACAACCGGATTATGAGTTGTTAATATTATTGAATGTTCAAAATCAGTATTTATTTTTTTTAATAATTCTATCAATTTGGACGCATTATATTCATCCAGGTTCCCGGTTGGCTCATCAGCAAAAATGATCCTGGGCTGGTTAATCAATGCTCTGAGAACCGCGATTCGTGAACGCTCCCCCCCTGAAAGCTCCGACGGATAGTGATCCATGCGCTCGGTCAGCCCTACATAATCCAACAAATCCAAGGCTCGAGATCGATCGGGTTTGGCTATTCCGGAAATCATTAGAGGAATTAATATATTCTCCAATGCTGTGAATTCCGGTAATAAATGGTGAAACTGGAATACAAATCCGATGTAATTATTGCGCAAAACTGATATATCTTTATCAGGCATGGCAGAAATATCGTTGCCATCGATAACTACAGTACCCGAAGTTGGATTGTCCAACGTTCCCAGAATATTCAATAAAGTTGATTTTCCCGATCCCGATGGACCCATGATTGTGATTATGTCACCAGCCCCGATCGATAAATTAACACCATCTAAAACTGTCAGACGTTTGACACCATTAGTGTAAGTTTTTACTATATTTTCCGCTTGTAATATCATTTTTCCAATTGAACCGCATCTTTGGGTTGAATTTGAACCGCCCGTTTGCCCGCCACTGTTGCTGCAACCATAATAAGTGAAAAAGCAATCAGCGGGACTAAAATCAGATCTTTCAAATACAGTACCATGGGTACCGCTTTGATCACATATATTTCGGCCGGCAAGGGAATAAATCCAGTCCATTGCTGAATGAATACAATAATTAATGCTACGCTTATTCCAATAACAGCACCAATGCCACCAATCATTAAGCCTTGTATTACCAGCACATTTCTAATTCGGGTTTTAGTCATGCCCATAGTACGTAATATACCAATTTCACGTACCTTCTGGTAAGTAATTAAAGCTAAAGTTGATGCCAGATTAAACGAAGCCACAATAATGATCAAACTTAAAACAATTATGGCGCCGATTCTTTCCATCCGCATGGCACTAAATAATCCCTGGTGAATCTCCGACCAGCTTCGAGCTGTCGAACCTGATGGTAATAAACTCTTAATTTGATTTGTTACGGTTGCGGATTGGGCATTAGGTAAATAGCGTAAATCAATCCCATCAATTGTCTGTTTTCTGGTAAAAATATATTTTCCGGCAGACAAAGGAATGAAAATCAGCTTATCATCATAATCCAGTACTTCAGCCCGGAAAATTCCGGTCACTGGCAAGCGCAAGATTCTTGGTAATCCAAATCCCATGGGAGTATCGATGGGACTCATGATTTTTATATAATCACCGGTTAATATATTCATTCGTTGGGCAAGTAAATGGCCAACCAGGACACCATTATCAGCCTCAATAGTGTCCAAGCCCAAATCATAAAATTCCAGGATCTTATCGAATTCTACGGCTTTTATTGTAACCATTCGATTCGAGTTGTAATCATTGATAATTATACCTTTGCGCTCCATGTAAGGCATCCCGGCTCTGATAATCCTCGAATCGACCATCTGGTTCACATGGGCAGCCAAATCCAATGCCGGATCCCGCACGCTGATTCTTAAATCACCCTCAAAACCAATGACCTTATCAGTGACGCGAGATTCAAAACCATTTAAAACAGCAAGTGAAATAATTAGGGCAAAACATCCAACTGCTAAGCCAATAACGGCAACTAAGCCGGTAAAACGACTTGGGCCGGCACCTTTCCCGCCTAACATAAAACGTCGAGCTATTAAAATTACCAGTTTCATTCGTAGCGAACGGCTCCGGCCGGATTGATTGCAGCCGCCTTGTTAGTAGGCCATAGAGCAGCAGCCAATGCGGCAACCACACCAGCAACGATAAATATAGAAACAGTGCCAATATCCAGATATACCGGCACATGATCCATAAAATATACTTCCTCGGGAATTGTAAGTATTTGAAATCTGTGCTGTACCCAGGCAATTATTACAGCAATTAATGCACCGCCGCCAGAACCGGCCAATCCAATAATTCCACCTTCGATTAAAAACACTTTCCTGATTGTTTTCCGGGATAACCCCATGGATTTCAGAATACCAATTTCGCGTATTTTCTCAATTACGATCATGGCCAAAGCTGAGATTATATTAACTACCCCAACGAGGGCAATCATGCCAAAAATTATTAAAATTGGCCATTTCTGCACCGATAACCATTCAAAAAGAATGCGGTGCTTCTCCAACCAGGTCAACACAAAATAGGGATAACCAAGATAATTTTCCAAATGCTCGGCAACAGCTTTAACGTCTGACACATCGGTTAAAAATAGAACCTGACCAGTTACTTTATCTTCCATTCCGAATAATCGCTGGGCGGCAGTCAGGGTAATATAAACCATGGTTTCATCATATTCCTGTAAACCGGAATGGTAAATACCAATTATCACATATTGTCCCATCCGACGGTTGCTGGATACCTGATGCAAGTTACTGATATCGAAGAGAACTAATTGATCATTGATATCCAGATCGAGCTTAGTAGCCAGTTCCTGCCCGATAATTATCCCATCCCCGGAATTCAGATTGCCCCTGACCAATCGAGTATTTAGACCGGGTATTTCATTAAATTCGGAATAAGCTTCAACAATAACTCCTTCGGCTTGCTGTCCCCGTCGCAGGATAGCCGGTTTCTGGATATATTCCAGCGATTGAAACGGCACCATAATCTGGCTCATGGCAGAGTCTAAAAGGGGATCATTCTGCAGGACTGGTGCATCCATGAAGTGTTCGACACGGATATGACCATCAAATTCGGTCAATTTATTCGACAGGGTTCGTTCAAAACCATTCAGAATGCTGAATGTGAGGACCAATGCTGCAATGCCAAGTCCCAAACCAACAATTGCCATGGCCCCGGCATAGCGGGTAAAGCCGGCTTTTTGAGGCGCCTTCAGGTGACGTAGAGCGATTCTGAGGGGCAGGTTCATCTATCCAACTAGGGATTTCCTCGGGCGAAAATTGGAATCAATTCCGAAGGACTTTGATTTCTCACGATTGCCAATCAAATAAAAAACGCTTCTCATACGGCAGACCGTATTTAGCAAGAAACTCCAGGTACTCATCCTGGAAGGTTCGTTCTTGGTGGTGTTGTTCCTGATTTTTAATATAATCGTAAACATTTTGAATCTGGGTATGCCCATAGGAAAAGGCTCCATAGCCAGCCTGCCAGGAAAATTTACCCCTGAGCCACTTATTTTCATTTATAAAATTACTACTATTATTTTTCACATCACGGATTAAATCGGAAATGGCCATTGCCGGTTTTAATCCAAAAAAGATATGAATATGGTCTTGTACACCATTCACGATTATTGGTTTGTGTCCCTTATTAGTAATGATACC
>JABMPO010000331.1 GCA_013203015.1 Fidelibacterota bacterium | reverse complement strand
TTTTTTAGTAACCGGCCCCAACTATTCTGACTCTATTAATATTACGACCTGGCCGAAAAACAAAAATTTGATTTAGTAATAAAAAGGATTTTTCATGAGTAAAAAGAAAACGAAATCGCTATTTCAGGAGTATCATCCCCTGGATTATCAACAATTCCGGATTATGGATGACCTGGGTAAAATTGTCAATCAGGACTGGTTCCCGGATTTGACTGACGCTAAAATAATCGAAGCCTATAAATTCATGCATTACGCCCGTACCGTTGATTTAATGGCGGTGTCGTATCAGCGCCAGGGACGCATGTTCACCTATCCGCCTAACCTGGGACAGGAAGCCATTGGCACTGCCGCTGGATTTGTTATGCGTCCAGAGGATTGGCTGATACCGGCTTTCCGGGAATTATCGGCCTGGTTATTAAAAGGTGCCACCCTCAACGATATATTTCTTTATTGGGGTGGGAGCGAAGAAGGTTCAAAATTCTCGGGTGCCAAAAACTTTTTACCTTCATCAGTGCCAATTGCCTCCCAATTAATTCACGCTGTTGGAATTGGCTATGCCATGCAATATAACAAACAAAAAGGAGTGGCCTTTGCTTTTGTTGGCGATGGCGGGACTTCCCAGGGCGATTTCCACGAGGCTCTGAATCTGGCTGGCGTCTGGAATACGCCGGTGGTATTTATTATCCAGAATAATCAATTCGCCATATCGGTTCCGGTGGCCAAACAAACCGCCTCAAAATCGCTGGCGGTGAAATCGGTGGCCTACGGTATTACCGGAATTCAAGTCGATGGCAACGATTATTTGGCAATGCATCGGGCCATCACCGAAGCTGCCGAACACGCTCGCACCAGCAATGGCCCAGTTCTGATTGAAGCGGTTACATTCCGCAGTGGCGCCCACACAACTTCCGATGATCCCAGCTTGTATCGTACTACCGAGGAAGAAGATAAATGGAAATTGAAAGATCCGATCCTACGTCTGGGAAAATACCTGATTGAGAAAAATCTCTGGCAGGAAGGGCAGGATGAAGAATTGGTCAAAAAATATAAAAAAGAAATTGATGCCGCTTTCTTTGAATATGAGAAATCGCCGGCCTACGAAATAAATGACGTATTTCAGCATTTATATCACGACACCCCCGTTGATCTGAAACAGCAGCAGGCGTCCATGGAACGTTTCTTAAACTGGGAAAGGACGCAATCATGAAAGTGATGAACATGGTTCAGGCCATCAATGATGCTCTGAAGTTAAAATTGAAAGATGATCCCAATGTTTTAACTTTTGGCGAAGATGTTGGTGTCGAAGGTGGTGTATTCCGGGTAACCCAGGGACTCCAGAAAGAATTTGGGGAACGACGTGTATTCGATACTCCGCTGGCGGAATCAGGAATCGTTGGCGCAGCGGTTGGTATGTGCGTGGCCGGATTGCGTCCCATCGTTGAAATACAGTTTTCGGGATTTGTTTATCCGGCGTTCAATCAAATCGTTTCTCATGTGTCCCGCATGCGAAATCGCACCAGAGGGAAATATAATATCCCCATGGTGATCAGGATGCCCTACGGCGGCAATATCCGTGCGCTGGAACATCATTCGGAAAGTATGGAAGCCCTGTTCGGGCATGTCCCGGGTCTAAAAGTGGTTATCCCATCAACCCCTTATGATGCCAAGGGATTGTTGATTTCCGCCATTGAATCGAATGATCCGGTAATTTATATGGAGCCCAAGCGAATCTATCGGGCCATCAAGCAGGAAGTCCCGGAAGAAAAATTTTCGATCCCCATTGGTAAAGGCAAAATTCTTCAGGAGGGTAACGACGTAACGGTGGTAACCTATGGCGCCATGGTTAGGGAAGTGCAACGGGCCTTGCCGGCGGCCAAGAAGGATGGGATCGGGGTAGAGTTAATCGATCTGCGTTCAATTTATCCCATTGATAAAGACATCATCCGCGAATCAGTCCGGAAAACCGGTCGATTGCTGGTAGTTACGGAAGATCACGCAACTTATGGCGTTGGGGCTGAGCTAATGGCAATTGCCAATGAAGAAGCCTTTCTGAATCTGGAAGCTCCCCCAACACGCCTATCCGGGTTTGATGTGATCCCGCCATTGCCCAAAGGTGAACACTTGTATTTTCAGCGTCCCGAGCGGATCTATTATGAATTACAGAAAATCGCCCGTTATTAATAAGGTTAGGAGTTCGTAATGAGATTTGTATTTCGTTTTCCTGATATCGGTGAAGGAATTACCGAAGGAAAAATAATTGAATGGTATGTTAAAAAAGGACAGCAAATCGGCTCCGGTGATCCGGTTGTCAAGATGGAAACTGATAAAGTGGTGACCGATATTCCGTCGCCCCGTGATGGGGTTGTGAGCGCTGTGTATGGCTCTGAAGGTGATGTTATCAACGTTGACGATTCCCTGATCGAAATTGAGATCGAAGGTGTCGAAGGTGTCGAAGCTCAGGAAATAGCCCAGGAGAAACCGGTGCCGGCATCGGAAAAACCAGTGGCTGAGAAAGGCTTCGGTGTAGTTGGTACCATCGAAGTTGCCGGGGATGGAGCTTTTCTGCCGGCCGGTACCGAAGGACTCGATTCTGTTCCAGAAACAGCCAGTTTGGAAAAACCGGTAAAAATTCTGGCCACGCCAGTTGCCCGAGCCATGGCCAAAGATTTGGGAATTGACATTGATCAGGTAAAAGGCAGTGGTCCCGCTGGTCGGGTGATGAAAAGTGATATTAAATCATTTCACACTGCTCGGCCTTCGGTTGGTCACATAAGCGAACCAGTTGATGATCATCAGGTTAATATAATCCCTCTGACACAAATTCGAAAAACCATTGCCCGGAAAATGGCCGTTTCCAAGCAGACAGCGGCTCATATGACAATCATGGAAGAAGTAGAAGTTTCGGAATTGATCAAATTACGCCGCGAACAAAAGGATGGTTTTGAAGATCTGGGATTGAAACTGACTTATCTACCATTTATTCTTAAAGCCGTGGCGGTCGGTCTCAAATCTTATCCCATGCTTAATTCGGAATTGGATTTAGAACGGGATCGCATATTGCAAAAGAAATACTATCACATTGGCATTGCCGTTGATACCGAAGATGGCCTGGTCGTCCCGGTAATTCGCAATGTTGATCGGAAATCGATTGCCGATTTGGCCACCGAGCTGGGTGAAATATCAGCGAAGGCTCGTGAACGCAAGCTGACCATGGATGATTTCAAAGACGGTACATTTACGATTACTAATTATGGATCCATTGGTGGGACCTTCGGGGTGCCAGTAATTAATTATCCCCAGGCTGCGATACTCGGTGTTGGCAGAATCATGGAAAAACCGGTAGTAAATTCCGGTAATATCGAAATCGGAAATTTGATGCCCTTATCCATGTCTGTCGATCATCGGATCGTTGACGGTGGTGAAGCTACCAGATTTTTACTGGAAGTCGCCGGCTATATAGCAAATCCGGTTTCACTATTATTAAAGAATTAATCGAGGTGTATTATGGAATATGATCTGATAATCATTGGATCCGGACCAGCCGGTTATGTGGCTGGCATCAGAGCCGGACAGGTTGGTTTAAAAACCGTTATTATTGAAAAAGAAACGGTCGGAGGCATTTGCCTCAATTGGGGTTGCATTCCGTCCAAAGCAATCCTTGAAAGCGCCAAGAAATATGCCTCGGTAGCTGAATTGTCCTCATTTGGAGTGGATGGAATTGATCAAGCGCAGATTAGTTTCAATTGGCAGAAGGCACGTCAACGTTCAAATAGCATCATCCGACGATTGACAAAAGGTGTCGAATTCCTGTTGAAAAAAAATGGCGTTGAAACCGTTAAGGGTACAGCCTCGATCACGGGAGTCAATGCAGTCACTGTGGACGGTCTCCTGTATGAAACGCGGAATATTTTAATTGCCACTGGTTCCTTACCTATAACGATTCCTTACGACATATCTGACAAAAATATTATCACAATAAAAGAATTGTTTCAACTCAATCAATTACCGGAATATCCCGTAATAATTGGCGAAAATGCCCATGCAATCGAATTGGCGCAGTTTTTCGCGATGGTGGGAAAATCCACTACACTGATTGTTCCAAACAAACGAATTCTTCCTGACCTTGACAAATATGTCGCCAATGATCTGATGAAGATACTGAAAAAATCCGGCATTAAGATCATAATCAATCCTAAGGTGGTTAATGGCAGTGATGATCATCTGGTTACCGGGGATGAAAAATACCGATTCGATGTGGTTATCAATGCCATGAACCGAAGTGCCGTACTGCCAGATAGGGATATTAATCTGGAATTGGACGATGGGTTCATCAATGTTAATAGCCGTCTGCAATCCAATTTTACCAATATTTACGCTATTGGCGATGTTAACGGCCAGTGTGGTTTCGCCCATTCCGCTTCTGCACAGGGTTTGCATGCCGTCAACGTTATTAGTGGGATTGATGAGGAATACAATTTTAAACGTTTTCCGATTAATATTTACACCAAACCGGAAATTGCTCAAATTGGTCTAACGGAAGCCGAAGCCCGACAGGCGGATATTGATATTAATATTTCAGAGTTTACTTTAACTGCTAACGGTAAAGCTCTTATTGAAGGTGCAACCGAAGGTTATATCAGACTGATTTCGGAAAAGCAATATGGTGAAGTTCTGGGTGTGCAAATCATGAGTTCAGATGCAACTGATTTGATAGCGGAAGCTGGTGTTTTGCTGCAACTGGAGAGCACTGTTTTTGATTTATCAAAAACGATTCATGCTCACCCAACAGTTTCTGAAATATTTATGGAATCCGGATTCGCTGCTTTCGATCAACCAATTCATAAATAATGAGTTTTCAAATCAAAGAATATGATTTACCGGATGCCCGACTATTGCAGGCTGAATCCGGTGACGATTATATTATCTGGCGTCCCGATCACACTGCCATTGTTTTGGGGGCCAGTAATAATCCACTGGACTCAATAATCATAGCGGCGGTAAAAAATGATGATATTCCGGTTTACAAAAGACCGTCTGGCGGTGAAACAGTAATACTAACGCCCAATACGCTGGTTATATCGGCGGTTCTCGCTCCGGTGCGGCTCCAGGATGTTAGAAAACGATTTCGGGCGTTTAACGATCAGATACTAGCCGCGGTAACAGCCATTGGGATCAGGAATGTTGCTCATCGTGGAATAAGTGATCTGGCGATTGGTGAGCAGAAAATACTGGGGTCAGCCGTGTATCACAGCCGCGATCGACTTTTTTATCATTCGGTTCTTAACGTTGGCGAAACGACCCAAACCATCGCGAGATATATCAAGCATCCCGGCAGAGAACCTGATTACCGGCAGGGGCGACGCCACTCCGAATTTATAACATCACTTAAATCAGTCGGCTATCAGGGAAACTATGATTCTATCATTAACCGGATTGCTTTCCATTACCAGGAATTATATTCGGTGTAAAAGTAGTATTTTTTATTTTTTAATACCTAATATCCGGCCAGTTAATAAATGGCTAACGTTCAAAAATATAACCCAGCCTTAAACTGGCTACCCACAACCCGTAAAGAAGTAGTGGAACGGGGTTGGGATCAATTGGATGTAATTTTATTCTCCGGCGATGCCTATGTGGATCATCCGGCTTTTGGTCACGCTGTCATCGGACGGATCATGGAATCGCTGGGACTGCGAGTGGCAATTATACCCCAGCCCAACTGGCAGGATGACTTGCGTGATTTTCGGAAATTAGGTCAGCCCAGATTGTTCTTCGCGGTCTCCGGTGGTGCAATGGATCCCATGGTGAATCATTACACCGCTGCTCGCCGATTGCGCTCCAATGATGCCTACACTCCCGGGGGTGTAGCCGGTTTTCGACCGGATTACGCCACTTCGGTCTATTCCCTGATATTGAAACAATTATTTCCGTCGACCCCGGTCCTGATCGGTGGAATCGAAGCCTCCCTGCGCCGGGTTACCCATTATGATTACTGGTCTGATGCACTCAAACCATCAATTTTAATTGATAGTCTGGCTGATTTGTTGGTCTATGGTATGGGTGAACAGCCATTGCGATCAATAATCAAACTACTGCAAAGAGGGGTGCCTTTTTCTGCTTTGACAACGGTGCCACAAACCGCTTTATTGATACCAGGTTTTCCGGATTTACCACAAAATAAAAACTGGGATACGCAATTGCTTGCATCCCATGAAAGATGTGTGGCCGATAAAATGGAATTTGCGCGAAATTTCAAATTTATTGAGCAGGAATCCAACCGGCGCGATGCGCACCGTTTGATTCAGGAAACAGGAGGGAGGCTGCTGGTCATTAATCCACCTTACCCAACAATGACCGAGCCAGAAATCGACGCATCATTTAATTTGCCCTATACCCGCCAGCCGCATCCTAAATATAAAAAACGTGGTCCAGTTCCGGCCTATGAGATGATTCGACATTCCATTAATTTGCATCGCGGTTGTTTCGGCGGCTGTAGTTTCTGCACGATATCGGCTCATCAGGGAAAATTTATTGCCAGTCGCTCAAAGGCTTCAATAATGCAGGAAGTTGAACAAATTGCTGCCATGCCTGATTTCAAAGGCTATATCAGCGATTTGGGTGGTCCATCGGCAAATATGTATAAAATGGATGGGATTGATCAATCGATATGCGACACTTGCCTGCGTCCATCGTGCATCCATCCAACAATTTGTTCAAATCTTGATACTAATCACGGTCCGTTGTTGGATATTTATCAATCGGTTGCCAAACACAATAAAATAAAAAAAGCCTTTGTCACTAGTGGTGTCAGACATGATTTATTAATCCCGGCAAATTCCCAATCTGACGAGGCAAATCATTATACAGAATATGCCGAGCAATTAGTCAGAGAACATGTATCCGGTAGATTGAAAATCGCACCGGAACATACATCTGACATTGTGTTGAAGATTATGCGTAAGCCTTCCTTCAAGTATTTTTACCAATTCAAGAAATTATTTGATCGGATCAACAAAAAAGCCGGCTTAAAGCAACAGTTAATCCCCTATTTTATTTCCAGCCACCCGGGGTCTAAGTTGGAGGATATGGCTGAATTGGCAGCGGAGACGATGAAGCTGGGCTTCAAACTCGAACAAGTTCAGGATTTTACACCAACGCCAATGACGGTTGCTACCGTTATATATTATTCCGGTTACCATCCCACTACCTTGAAAAAAATGTACACCGCGCGTACACCGCAGGAGAAACAAGATCAGAATCGATTTTTTTTCTGGTATAAAAAGGAAAATCGAAAGTGGATCTTGAATAGTCTAGCTAAAATGAAAAATAAAGGACTGATTCAACAATTCCGGCAACCGGGCCAGGCTAGGAATTCCGTTTAAGTAAAATATCTATGTTATATCCAGCTCGCTGTAGCTGATTTTGGTGCGATTTGAATGATTTTATAATCGCCTCGATTGCAATAATATGGGTGATTCCATAGCGGATGTTCTCCTGCTGATGTAAATATAATTCACCATGGTAGGGCAAATAAATATTAGTTTCATCGATATCTGTATCGTCGCCAGGTCCCAATAGAAATTTAGTTTTGGCGGATACCGAATTGGCAATTCCCACCAGTTCGAAATTCGGTATTCCATCCCTGATAGCCAGTACAATTCCACCGCTACTACCGCGATTAAAAGGTGCGTCAATTAAGAAAGCTGTGTTGCGGTCATGTTTTGGGCTGCTGACAATGCCTTTGGTAATCATTTTATTCCCGATTGGATAGCCCATTAGATAGACAAAACTACCCCATTCCAATTCACGTGCTTTCCCAAATGGATATTTGAAAACGCTAATTGGGAAAACCGGTTCAGTCTGTAGACGTTTTCCCATTAATGCTATATCCAGATCAGAG